>NZ_LFVW01000058.1:0-33083 GCF_001182915.1 Kitasatospora sp. MY 5-36 | reverse complement strand
CGTCCGGCTGGACCGCTTCGCCACGCTGGAGGTGGAGCGCGGCTACCAGCCCACGGGCGACGCGCTCAGCCTGGCGCTCACCGGCTTCGCCGCGCTGGTCGTGCTCGGCGCGGCCGGGATCGCCACCGGCCTGGCGGCCGCCGACTCCCGGCAGGACCAGGCCACCCTGGCCGCGGTCGGCGCGCCGCCGCGGATCCGGCGGAGCATGGCGGGACTCCAGTGCACCCTGATCGCCCTGCTGGGCGCGCTGCTCGGGGCGGTCAACGGGTTCGTGCCGGCGGTGGGGCTGCTGAAGTCCCGGGCCAGCGGCTTCGGGGCCAAGCCGGCGCTGATCACCGCGCCCTGGGGCGAGCTGCTGCTGATCGTGCTGGTGCTGCCGGTGGTCGCGGGGCTGCTCGCGGCGCTGCTCACCCGCTCCCGCATCCCGCTCGGGCGGCGGCTGTCCTGACGGCCCCGTCGGCCTCGGACACGTCTTGCACACGTGCCGACCACCGGCTGACACCGCTTGGGCACCACCCGGGCACCGACCGCTACGCGCCGGGCGTCCGTCCCCCTCACCCGGGGGCGGGCGCCCGGCGCTCGCCGTACCATGGGCCGCGATCCGGCGGGCCAAGGGCGTCGGCGTCCGGTTCGGCGAGGGAGCAGAGGGAGTAGAGGGCGGTGCTGCGGGGGTTCGGGGACCTGGAGGCCGAGATCATGGACCGGTTCTGGTCCTGGGACCGGCCCGCCACGGTGCGCGAGGTGGTCGACGACCTCCAGCGGGACCGGGCCGTCGCGTACACCACCGTCACCACGGTCGCGGACATCCTGCACACCAAGGGCTGGCTGCGCCGCGACAAGGTCGGCCGCGCCTGGGTGTACCGGCCCAGCTGCACCCGCGAGGAGTACACCGCCCGGCTGATGCACCGGGCGCTGGAGACCACCCCCGACCGGGCGGGCGCGCTGCTCCACTTCGTCGACCGGATCAGCGGGGCGGAGGCCTCGGCCCTGCTCGCCGCCCTCGAACACGCGAGGTCCCGGGAGGCCGGGTAGTCCTCGCGCTCGGATCCGTCCCCGGACACGCCCCCGTGGGCCCGTCGGCGTGGGGGTGCCGACGGGCCCCGGGTGGGGGTGGGGGGGTGGGGGTTCGTGGGATTTGCCGTGGCCTTGACCCGCGCGCCTGAACCGGCGCGCCCGGGCCCGCGTTGCCGGCGGCGCCTCGTCGTCAGCGGTGCCGCAGGTACGCCTCCGCCGTCCGGCGCAGCCGGTCGTGCAGCCCGTCGTAGGCGCGGGCCCGGCCGAGCAGGGTCTTCGGCAGCTTGGCGACCATCGTGTAGTTGGTGTCGCAGACGTTCGCCGCCGGGGCCAAGCCGGCCTGGCTGACCAGCTGGTAGGCGTCCAGCTGGTCCAGGCCGAGCAGTTCGCCGGTCCAGCCGACCAGGTCGTGCTGGCTGATCCGGAACGCGTCCTCCAGCGGACGGGCGGAGCCGGTGCTGATCAGGAAGTCGTCGTTCTCCAGCCGGGGCCAGGCCGGTCCCCCGCCCTTGACCAGGTCGACGATCACGGTGGTGCGCATCGCCGCCTCCACCGCCGTGCCGCACACCTCGCCCTCGCCCTGGCGGGCGTGGCCGTCACCGATGGCGAGCAGGCCGCCCTCGACATTGACCCGGAAGTAGGCGGTGGTGCCGGCCCGCATCTCGGGGGTGTCCAGGTTGCCGCCGTGCGCGCCCGGGGTGATCGAGGCCAGCACCTCGCCGGCCGCCGGGGCGACGCCGACCGTGCCGTGCATCGGGTCGAGCGGCAGGTCCACCGTGAACCCGCTGTTGCGGGCCCGGAACCGGCAGACGCCCGCCTTGGCGTCCAGCTCGTAGACCCAGACCCGCTCCTCCAGCGGCGCGTGCAGCATCGCGGTGGTGTGGGTCGCGGTCAGCGCACCGAAGTGCGGGAAGGTGCTGGAGACGCCGTACTCCCGGGCCGGGGTGATCTCCGCGAAGTGCACCGCGAGGACGTCCCCGGGCTCGGCGCCCGCCACCGCGATCGGGCCGGTGACCGGGTTGAGGTAGGGGAAGACGCACACCTGGCTGGGCAGGTCCCCGGTGCCGCGCACCTTGCCGCCGAAGCAGTCCTCGGTGGTCAACTCGACGACGGTGCCCGGCTGGACGGTGACCAGCGGGGCGCGGCCGCCGAAGGTGTAGGCGTAGTCCTCCGGGGTCGGGGACAGCCGGACGGTCTCGGGCAGGCTCACTGCTTCTCCTCGGCGGGGGTGCTGTTCATGGCGGTGCTGTTCGCGGCAGTGGTGTTCGTGGTGGTGGCGTTCGCGGCAGTGGCATCGGTGGCGGCGGCCTCGGCATCGGCATCGGTCTCGGCGACGGCCAGCCGGGGCCTGCGCCCGGTCGCCACCAGCCCGGCGAGCACGATCCCGCCGACGAGCAGCCAGACGAACCCGAGCCGCTGGGCGGCGATGTTGGCGTTGACCACCACGTACGCGAGGATCGCGAAGCCGAGCGCCGGGGCGATCAGGTGCCGCCAGTAGTCCTTGCTGCGCTTGCGGACCAGGTAGTGGACGACCACGGCGACGTGCAGGACCAGGAAGGTGGACAGCGCACCGAAGTTGACCAGGGTGCTCAGCAGGGTGATGCCGTCCTCGCGCGAGGCCGTGTAGAGGCCGAGCACCAGCGAGATCCCGGCGGTCAGCAGGGTCGCGTTGACCGGCACCCGGCGGGTGGGGTGGATCCGGGCCAGGAAGGCGGGCAGCTGGCGGTCGCGGGCCATCGCGTACAGCAGCCGGGAGGTGGCCGCCTGGGCGACCAGCGAGTTGGCGAAGCCCCAGGCCACGGCGGTGGAGGCGGCGGTCAGCGTGGCGAGCCAGCCGCCGGCGGCGGTGCGGGCCGCGTCGTAGAAGGCGGTGCCGTTCGGGTCGCCGTCCCGGATCAGCGCGTCGGGGTCGGCGACCAGCAGCGAGGCGACCCAGGTCTGCACGATGAACAGTGTGCCCGCGAGCAGCAGCGCGGCGACCATGGACCGGCCGATGGCCTTGGCGGAGTCCCGGTTCTCCTCCGAGAGGGTGGAGATGCCGTCGAAGCCCAGGAAGCTGAGCACCGCGATCGAGACCGCCCCGAAGGCCAGGCTCCACGAGAAGGTGTGCCCGTTGTACAGCGGCGTGAAGTCGAAGCCCCGGCCCTTGCCGTTGGCCAGCGCGATCACGCCGACCACCACGAACAGGGCCAGCACGACGAGTTCGCCGATCAGCATCGCCTTGTTGACCCGGTTGGTGGTCTCGATGCCCAGGTAGTTGACCACGGTGTTGAGCAGCACGAAGCCGATCAGCCAGAGCCAGACCGGGATCGACGGCACCAGCGAGTTCATCGCGACACCGGCGATCAGGTACAGCAGCCCGGGCACCAGCACGTAGTCGAGCAGGATCATCCAGCCGGACAGGAAGCCGACCGGGGCGGCGATGCCACGGCCCGCGTAGGTGTAGACCGAGCCGGCCATCGGGAAGGCCCGGGACATCTGGGCGTACGACAGGGCGGTGAACATCATCGCCACCATGCCGAGGACGTAGGCCAGGGCGACCATGCCGCCGGAGCCCTGGAAGACGCCGCCGAAGATGCCGAACGGTGCGATCGGCACCATGAACACCAGCCCGTAGACGAGCAGGTCGGTGAAGCCGAGCGAACGGCGCAGTTCCTGCTGGTAGCCGTAGCTCTCGATGCCCTGGGGTGCGGGTGTGTCGGCCATGGTGCTCTCTCTCCGTGACGACCCTGAGGGGGTGTGGGGAGACTGTAGAGGGAACTATTTCCAGATGGAAGGGTTTCGTTCCGACATTCCACCTGACGAGAACGGAGCACCCGGAGCCGGCTTGACCTACCGGGGCAGGACGGCGAAGCCGAGGCCCTCGGCCCGGGCCAGGTGGATCGGCGCCCGGCCCGCGGCCTCGCCGTGCAGCAGCCGGCCCGCGGCCGCCGCCAGGCCGTCCGGGGCCAGGGCCCGACGGGCCGCCAGGTCGGCGAGCAGGCGCAGACCCTCGTACAGGCCCACCGCGTAGGCGTCCAGGACCGGCGCCCACGGACCGCACAGGGCCCGGTGCCGCTCGGCGAGGCTCTGCCGGCGCTCCTCGGCCAGCGTCGCGAAGGAGGGCATCGCCGCGTACAGCGTCCCGGTGTCGTCGCCGCCGAGCGCGAGCAGGCCGTTCTCCTCCAGGGAGCCGGAGAGCCGCACCAGTCCGCGGTCCAGCCCGCTGCGCCGCAACGCCCGGTTGAACTGCACCAGGTCGCGCCCGATCAGACTGAGCAGCAGGGCGTCCGCGCGGGCCGAACGCAACGCGTCCAGCAGCGGGTCGAGCGCCTCCTCGACCGCCCCGAAGGGGACCCGCCGCTCCAGCACCACCCGGGCGCCGGCCCGCGCCGCGAGACCCTCGGCGGCCCGGTGGACGGAGCGCGGCCAGATGTAGTCGTTGCCGATCAGCGCCCACCGGCCGATCCCGTGACGATCAGTCAAATCCTGGATCGCCGGGCCGAATTGGCGGGACGGGTCGATGCCGGTGCAGAGCACGCCGGGCAGCCGGGAGCCGCCCTCGTGCGGCGGGGTGAAGACGTACGCGAGACGGCCCGCGGCAACGGTCTCGACCGCCCGGTGCACATCACTGGTGTGGCACCCGGCGAGCGCGTCCAGCGCCCCGGCGTCCAGCAGGCGCCGCACCTCCCCGGCGACCGGGCCCGGCGCGCCGCCGCCGTCCACCAGCACCAGCTCCAGCGGGCGGCCGAGGACCCCGCCGCCCGCGTTGACCTCGTGTGCGGCGAGCAGCGCGCCGTCCAGCGCGGACGGGCCGGTGAGCCCGAGCGGGCCGGACTGCGGCACGACGAGGCCCACCCGGAACGCCGCCCCGTCCCGAGCCGAGTG
Source organism: Kitasatospora sp. MY 5-36 (assembly GCF_001182915.1). Lineage (NCBI taxonomy): Bacteria > Bacillati > Actinomycetota > Actinomycetes > Kitasatosporales > Streptomycetaceae > Kitasatospora > Kitasatospora sp. MY 5-36. The sequence goes on along the minus strand of NZ_LFVW01000058.1, from coordinate 28,202 downwards.
CAGCGCATCGAGCGGATCGATCACCCTCACCTCGATGCTCACGGTGCGAGTATCGTCGTACCGCCGATATCGGGGAAGGCCGGAACGGGAGGGTCCGATGACCGCAGCTGGTGCCGCACCGGGGGTCGACGGCCGTCCCGGCGATCCCGCCGCCCGGACCGCCGCCCCGGCCGCCGAGCAGACCGTCGCCGCCGCGGCGCGCCCCCCGGCCGCCCCGGAGCCGCTGCTGGTCGAGCTGGTCACGCTGGCCCACCGCAGGCTCTCCGGCGGCCTCGCCGCCGCCCTCGCCGAGGAGGACTGCACCGTCGACCAGTGGCGGCTGCTGCGCGTCCTCGCGGACGACCGGGGACACGCGATGGGCGAGCTGGCCCAGGCCCTGCTGATCCCGCAGGCGAGCCTGAGCCGGCTGGTGGACTCGCTGGCCGACTCCGGCTGGGTCTACCGGCGCCAGGACGACCAGGACCGCCGCCGGATCACCGCCCACCTCTCCCGCCAGGGCCGCACCCGGCTGACCCGGCTGGACGCCCTCGCCGCCGCCCACGACGACGCCGTGCGCCGGGCCTGCGGCCTCACCGACCCGGCGCACGTACTGCGGCGGCTCGCCGCGCTCTGACCGGCCCGCCCCGGCCGCCCCGGGCACACGACAACGGCACCCACGGACGACGACGGCCCGCCCCCGCCGAAGCGGGAGCGGGCCGTCGCGGCGCGCGATCGGACGCGGTCAGGCCGGGCGGACGGCGCCCTTGTAGGGCATCACGGAGATCGGCAGGACCTCGATGTTCTTGCCCGTGTACGGGGCGTGGATCATCTTGCCGTCGCCGATGTACAGGCCGACGTGGTGCAGGTCGTCATAGAAGAACACCAGGTCACCGGGCTGGAGGTTGGCCCGGTCGACGTGCGGGCCGTCCTTCCACTGCTCCTCGGACGTCCGGGAGATGGTGACGCCCGCCGCGCGGTAGGCCTGGCTGGTGAGGCCGGAGCAGTCGAAGGTCGCGGGGCCGGTCTTGCCCCAGCCGTAGGGCTTGCCGAGCTGGGCCTGGGCGAACGCGATGATGGCGCCGGCCCGGCCGCTGGCCGACGGCACCGGGGCGTTCATGTCCGGGCGGTCGCTGGAGCGGGAGGCGCGGTCCTTGGCCGCGGTGGCGGCGGCCTGCTGGGCCTCGGCCTTGGCCTTCTCCGCGTTCTGCTGGGCGTTGATCTTGGCGCGGTCCTCGGCGCTGAGCTTGTTCAGCATCCCCTGGGCCTGGGCCAGCTTGGTCTGGATGTCCTTCTTCTGCTCCGCCAGCTGCGTGCCCACCGAGTCGAGCGCGGCCAGGGTGGCGGTGGCCTCGGCGCGGTCCTGGTCGAGCTTGCGCTGCTCGTCCTGGGCCTGCTTGAGCAGACTCGCCTGGGAGTCGGAGACCTGGTTCTGCACCGAGGCACGCTCCAGGTAGGCGGCCGGGTCGGAGTCGAGCATCAGCTGGACCGACGGGTCGATGCCGTTGGTGCGGTACTGGTCGGCGGCGACCGCGCCGAGCCGGGTCCGCAGCTCGTTCATCGCCTCCTGGCCCCGGACGACCTTCTCCTGGATCTGGTTGGCCTCGCCCTGGAGCTTCTGCTGCTTCGCCTGGAAGCCGTTGTACTTCTCGATCGCCTGCTCGGCGTCCTCGTTGAGCTGGTCGACCTGCTCCTTGACGGTGGCGAGGTTCGGGGTCGGCTCGGCGTGGGCGGTACCGGAGGCGAGGACCGCGCCGCCGGCCGCCATGGCCGTGGTGAGGACCGCCATGCGGGCCCGGCTCGGGGGGCTGGGCTTGCGGCGCTTTCCCATGGCGGTCGCTCTCCTTCGGGGGAATCTCGGGACGGTCCGGACGGAGCGGGGGGACGGCTCGGCCGGTGCCTGGGGACGACGAAGGCGGGCAGGACGAGCAACGGGGGGGTGCTGCCCCGCCCACCTTCTTCGAAGTAACTTAATAGATGAGGGGCCGGGTTCCGCAATCCCCCTGATCATGACGTTTTGACAGCATGACAGGACATCGATCGCGTTCCGTGCCATCGGCGTTGACCTCGGACACCTCCGGACACCGCGGACACCTCCCACCACCCGACGACCGCCGGTCGGATCACCGACGACGGCCCGGACGCCCCCCGGACGACGGCCCGGACGACCGCGCCGCCCGCCTCCGCCGACACCCCGGACGACCCCACCCGGCGCCTCCGACCCCCTGACCTCCGACCCCCTGCCGACACCCCTATCGGCCGCGGGTGCCAGCCGTCCCCGCACGCCATGGCACCCCCCGCCCCGGAGAGTGCTCGCGAGCGGCCGAACCGAGGGAAAGGTCACATGAGATTCCTCTCCTGCAGCCCCGCGCACGGGCGCTAACCTGCGCACATGAAGGTCCCGCCCGAAGGGCTCCCCCTCGCTGCCGAGTTCCCGGCCGCGCACCGAGAGCAGTGGCAGCAGCTCGTCCAGGGCGTGCTGCGCAAGTCCGGTGCCCAGCCCGAGGACGGTCCCGCCGCCGAGCAGGCGCTCACCACCCGGCTCCAGGACGGGCTGAGCGCACGCCCCCTGTACACCGCCGAGGACACCGACGCCGACCCGGGCTACCCGGGCTTCCCGCCGTTCGTGCGCGGCGGCCGGCCGCAGGGCTCCGCCGTGGCCGGCTGGGACGTCCGCCAGCGGCACGCCGACCCGGACCGCCGGCGCGCCAACGAGGCCGTCCTGGCCGACCTGGAGCACGGCGTGAGCTCGCTCTGGCTGGAGCTGGGCGGCGCGGGCCTCCCGGTGGACGCCCTGCCCGAGGCGCTCACCGGCGTGTACCTGGACCTGGCCGCCGTGGCGCTCGACGCCGGCGCCGAATTCACCGACGCCGCCGAGCAGTTGTTCAACCTGTACGAGGAGCGCGAGGTCTCCCCCGGCGCCGCCGCCGGCAACCTCGGCGCCGACCCGCTCGGCCTCCAGGCCCGCACCGGTCGGACCGACCGCACCGGGGCGCTGCTCGCCGAGGCCACCGCGCTGGCCGCCCGCTGCGCCAACGGGTACCCGGGCCTGCGGGCGCTCACGGTGGACGCCCTGCCGTACCACGAGGCAGGCGCCTCCCCCGCCCAGGAGCTGGGCTGCTCGCTGGCCACCGGCGTCGCCTACCTGCGCGCGCTGACCGCCGCCGGCCTCCCGGTCGACGACGCGCTCGGCCAGCTGGAGTTCCGCTACGCCGCCGACGGCGACCAGTTCCTCACCATCGCCAAGTTCCGTGCCGCGCGCCGCCTCTGGGCCCGGGTCGCCGAGGTCTCGGGGGCCGGTGCGGCCGCCTCGGCGCAGCGCCAGCACGCCGTCACCTCCCGGGTGATGATGACCGCCCGCGACCCGTGGGTGAACATGCTGCGCACCACGATCGCCTGCCTGGCCGCCGGGGTCGGCGGCGCGGACGCCGTCACCGTGCTGCCCTTCGACAGCGCACTCGGCCTGCCGGACGCCTTCGCCCGCCGGATCGCCCGCAACACCCAGGCGATCCTGCTGGAGGAGTCCCACCTGGCCCGGGTGATCGACCCGGCCGGCGGCTCCTGGTACGTCGAGCAGCTGAGCGAGGAGCTGGCCCGGGCCGCCTGGGCCTGGTTCCAGGAGATCGAGCGGGCCGGCGGACAGCAGGCCGCCCTGGAGTCCGGCCTCGTCGGCGAGCGGATCGCCGCGACCTGGGCCGAGCGCTCGGTACGGCTCGCCAAGCGGCGCGAACCCGTGACCGGCGTCAGCGAGTTCCCGCACCTGGACGAGCAGCCGCTGGTCCGCGAACCGGCCCCGGCCGCACCCGGCGGCGGGCTGCCGCGGGTGCGCCGCGCCGAGGCCTACGAGGCGCTGCGGGACCGCTCGGACGCCCACGCCGCCGCGCACGGCGCCCGCCCGAACCTCTTCCTCGCCTCGATCGGCACCGCCTCCGCGCACACCGCGCGCACCACCTTCGCCGCCAACCTGTTCCAGGCGGGCGGCATCGCGACGGTCTCGGCCGAGTCCGTCGACCCGGCGGCCTTCGCCGAGGCCTTCCGGGCCTCCGGCGCGACCGTCGCCTGCCTCTGCTCCAGCGACGCGCTGTACGCCGAGCACGCCGCCCCGGTCGCCGGCGCCCTGAAGGCGGCCGGCGCCGAACGGGTGCTGCTCGCCGGGCGACCCGCCGAAGTACCCGACGGCGTGGACGAGTTCATCTTCGCGGGGGGCGACGCGGTCGCCGTCCTGACCTCCCTGCTGGACCAGATCGGAGCCGCTCGATGATCCCCGACTTCACCGGAATCGGGCTGGACGGCGCCGGCGGCAGCCTCACGGGCGGCCCTGGCGTCACCGACGAGCAGTGGCGGGCCGCCTGGCGCCAGTCCACCGGCAAGGACGTCGACGAGCTGCTCTGGGACACCCCCGAGGGCATCGGCGTCAAGCCGCTGTACACCGGGGCCGACCTCACCGGGCTGGACTTCCTGGAGACCTACCCGGGCGTCGCCCCGTACCTGCGCGGGCCGTACCCGACCATGTACGTCAACCAGCCCTGGACCGTCCGCCAGTACGCGGGCTTCTCCACCGCCGAGGAGTCCAACGCCTTCTACCGCCGCAACCTCGCGGCCGGCCAGAAGGGCCTGTCCGTCGCCTTCGACCTGCCGACCCACCGCGGCTACGACAGCGACCACCCGCGGGTCACCGGCGACGTCGGCATGGCGGGCGTGGCGATCGACTCGATCTACGACATGCGCCAACTCTTCGACGGCATCCCGCTGGACAAGATGTCCGTGTCGATGACCATGAACGGCGCCGTGCTGCCCGTCCTCGCGCTGTACATCGTCGCGGCCGAGGAGCAGGGCGTACCGCCGGAGAAGCTCGCGGGGACCATCCAGAACGACATCCTCAAGGAGTTCATGGTCCGCAACACCTACATCTACCCGCCGCAGCCGTCGATGCGGATCATCTCGGACATCTTCGCGTACACCTCGCAGAAGATGCCCCGGTACAACTCGATCTCCATCTCCGGCTACCACATCCAGGAGGCCGGTGCGACGGCCGACCTGGAGCTGGCCTACACCCTGGCCGACGGGGTGGAGTACCTGCGCGCGGGCCTGGACGTGGGCCTGGACGTGGACGCCTTCGCGCCGCGGCTGTCGTTCTTCTGGGCGATCGGCATGAACTTCTTCATGGAGGTCGCCAAGCTGCGCGCGGCCCGGCTGCTGTGGGCCAAGCTGGTCAAGCAGTTCGACCCCAAGAACCCCAAGTCCCTGTCGCTGCGCACCCATTCGCAGACCTCGGGCTGGTCGCTCACCGCCCAGGACGTGTTCAACAACGTCACCCGCACCTGCGTGGAGGCGATGGCCGCGACCCAGGGCCACACCCAGTCGCTGCACACCAACGCCCTGGACGAGGCCCTCGCCCTGCCCACCGACTTCTCCGCGCGGATCGCCCGCAACACCCAGCTGCTGCTCCAGCAGGAGTCCGGCACCTGCCGGGTGATCGACCCGTGGGGCGGCTCCGCGTACGTCGAGAAGCTGACCCACGACCTCGCGTCGAGGGCCTGGGAGCACATCCAGGAGGTCGAGGCGGCCGGCGGCATGGCCAAGGCCATCGACGCGGGCATCCCCAAGCTGCGCGTCGAGGAGGCCGCCGCCCGCACCCAGGCGCGGATCGACTCCGGCCGCCAGCCGGTGATCGGCGTCAACAAGTACCGGGTGGAGAACGACGAGCAGATCGACGTGCTCAAGGTCGACAACTCCTCGGTGCGGGCACGGCAGGTCGAGAAGCTGCGCCGGCTGCGCGCCGAACGCGACGAGGCCGCGTGCCAGGACGCGCTGCGCGCGCTGACGGCCGCCGCCGAGGCCGGCCCGCAGCGCGGCGGCTCACTGGACGGCAACCTGCTGCACCTGGCCGTCAACGCGGCCCGGGCCAAGGCCACCGTCGGCGAGATCTCCGACGCCCTGGAGAAGGTCTACGGCCGCCACTCCGGCCAGATCCGTACCATCTCCGGTGTGTACCGAGACGAAGCGGGCCCGTCGGCCTCCCTCCAGCGCACCCGCGACCTGGTCGAGCGGTTCGAGCAGGCCGAGGGCCGCCGTCCGCGCATCCTGGTCGCCAAGATGGGCCAGGACGGCCACGACCGAGGCCAGAAGGTGATCGCCACCGCCTTCGCCGACCTCGGCTTCACGGTGGACGTCGGCCCGCTCTTCCAGACCCCGGCCGAGGTCGCCCGCCAGGCCGTCGAGGCCGACGTGCACATCGTCGGCGTGTCCTCGCTCGCCGCCGGACACCTCACGCTGGTGCCCGCGCTGCGCACCGAACTCGCCGCGGCGGGCCGGGAGGACATCACCATCGTGGTCGGCGGAGTCATCCCGCCGCAGGACTTCGACGCCCTGTACGAGGCCGGCGCCGCGGCGGTCTTCCCCCCGGGAACGGTCATCCCGGACGCGGCGTACGACCTGCTCAAGTCCCTGGCGGCCGACCTCGGCCACGAGCTGTGATTGCCTGAACGCATGCCTCCGCGGACGATCGACCTCGACAGCTATGTGACGGGCGTACTCGACGGCTCGCGCGCCTGGATCGCGCGCGCCGTCACCCTCGTCGAATCCTCCCGACCCGACCACCGCGCACTCGCGCAGCAGCTGCTCCAACGGCTGCTGCCGCACGCCGGCGGCGCGGTCCGGGTGGGCATCACGGGCGTGCCCGGTGTCGGCAAGTCGACCTTCATCGACGCCTTCGGCACGATGCTGACCGGCCAGGGCCACCGGGTCGCGGTGCTCGCCGTCGACCCGACCTCCAGCCGGACGGGCGGCTCCATCCTGGGCGACAAGACCCGGATGGAGCGCCTCGCCGTCGACCCTGCCGCCTTCGTCCGGCCGTCCCCGACCTCGGGGACGCTCGGCGGGGTCGCCAAGGCCACCCGTGAGTCGATGGTGGTGATGGAGGCGGCGGGGTACGACGTCGTCCTCATCGAAACGGTCGGCGTCGGCCAGTCGGAGACGACGGTGGCCGGGATGGTCGACACCTTCCTGCTGCTCAGCCTGGCGCGGACCGGCGACCAGCTCCAGGGCATCAAGAAGGGTGTGTTGGAACTCGCGGACGTCATCGCCGTCAACAAGGCCGACGGCCCGCACGAGCGCGACGCCAAGGCGGCGGCCCGCGAACTCGCGGGCGCGCTACGGCTGTTGCAGGCCCCGGACGCCGCCTGGACGCCGCCGGTGCTCACCTGCAGCGGCCTCGACGGCGCGGGCCTGGACGTCCTGTGGGAGCGGCTGCAGCAGCACCGCAAGGTGCTGGACGCCACGGGCGCGCTGGCGGCGAAGCGCCGCGACCAGCAGGTCGAGTGGACCTGGTCCATGGTCCACGACCAGCTCTACGCCCGCCTCCACGAGAACCCCGAAGTACGGCGCCTGACCCCCGAGTTGGAAACCCAGGTCCGCGCCGGCACCCTCCCGGCAGGGCTGGCGGCCCAGCAGATCCTGGACGCCTTCTTCGCCTGACCCGCACTGCTGAGGCCGAGCGCCGTGCCCCACCCCCGCGTGGGGCACGGCACTTCTCGGGTTCTCCTGGGAATCCCATCCGGTCGCAGCCCGACAACTCCACGCCATGCCAGGCCCGTTCTGGCCCTCTTCCGTCGCCCGAACGGCTGACAATGAGTCAACACGGGTACATCGACGTGGAGAACCGGAGATGCTGACGCAGCCGTTGAACCGGTCGAACAGAGGACGGGACCGCGATGACCCCTCAACCGCGCACACCCAACCCCGAGCTCGCCGCCCGGTCGATCGGCAGGTCCGACATGGACCCCTCACGCCGTGGCGTACTGACCGCCGGTCTCTACTCACTGACCCTGACTCTGCCGGAGTTCGACGAGAGCCCCGAGCGGATCACCCGTGCCGCCGCGGGCCGAACCGTGCGTGTCGGCAACGGCGAGGTCCAGACCGTACGGACGGTGACCGACCGGATCGCCGGAATCCTCGACGAGCTCGGTGCCGCCCACGCCCGCCCGATGGCTGCGGCGTTCCTGGTCAACTCGGTCGGGCCCTGGCTCCAGGCGTCCGGCACGACCCGGGTGAAGGCCGACCTGCTGTCGGCCGCCGCCGATCTCACCTACCTCACCGGCTGGATGGCGATGTACGAGACCGCCCACGGCCTCGGCCAGAAGTACTACGTCCAGGCCCTCAAGCTCGCGCGGGAGGCCCAGGACCACGTGACGTACTGCCGCACCCTGCGTGGCATGGCACTCCAGGCGTCCAACCTCGGCTACGGTCCAAAAGCCCTCGAACTCGCCGACTCGGCCGCCGAGGCCGCTCCGGCCTCCGGCCCCCGCCTGCGGGCCTTCCTCGCCGGCCAACAGGCGCACGGCGCCGCCATGGTGAAGGACCGGCACCAGGCCTTCGCACGCCTCGCCGAGACCGAGACGGCGCTGGCCCGGGCCGACGGCCGCAACGACTCCATCGGCGGCTACGACCAGACCGCGTACCACTTCCACGTCTCGCACGTGCTGTACGAACTCGGCGACCTCCCCGGGGCGATCAAGGAGCTCCAGCTCTCCAACCGCGTCCGCCCGGCCAACGAGAAGCAGGGCCGCGTGCACGGCAACGGCCTGCTCGCCCGGCGGCAGATGGAACTCGGCCACGTCGAAGCCGCCTGCGCCACCTGGGACACCTTCCTGGACGACTACGTCACGCTCAGCTCCGTCCGCGGCGACGAGCACTTCCGCGCCCTGAACACCGCCCTCCCGGCCCACGCCGCCAACGGCACGGTACGCCGCCTCCGGGAGCGCACCCGCGAGGTCGCACAGCAGAAGGCCGCCTGAGCCATGAGCCTCCGCTCCGGCAAGGCGTCCCGGTCGGGGTGATCTGGCCGGAGGGAGCCCGCCGCCGACCGCGTCACATCGGCTTCTCGCCGAGAGCGGCCCGCAGCCAGTCGAGGGAATCGGTCGCCAGGACGGCATCGGCGAGGTCGTTCGCGGTCTTCGTGGTGAGCCGGCCGCGGCTGTTGTCGATCCACCGCTGCGCGTTCGCGTAGCCCTGCGCCTTGTACTCAACGCCCTGGATCAGGCATTCCAGCTTGTCCGCGTCCCGGGCGCAGACCGCCTCCAACGACTCCTTCGCCTCGTACTCCGCGACGAGGTCCCTGATGGTCGAGGCCAGGACGTCCGGCATTCCCCCGACTTGGTCGGCCGTCACCGCCACCGGATCCGCACTCGGCGCGTACTTCTTGCCCAGGTGATTGACGTCCCCGGTGCGCGATTCCTGGGAGTCGTGCCAGACCGCCAGGAACGCGGCCTGCGCCGGATCGGCGCCTTCGAGCCTGGCGATGACCGAGGCGATCAACGCGGCCCGCCAGGAGTGCTCGGCGACCGACTCGGGGTCACGGACACCGGCCATCCACCAGCCCGTGCGCTTGGTCTGCTTGAGCGTCCCGGCTTCGAACAGGAACCTCGCCACCGAGCCCAGGTCGTCCGTCACTGCCGACTCCTCTCACGCCTCAGCGAGGCGGATCGCATAGCGGATGTTGTCGAGTTCGCGGCGCCCGCGTCGCGAGACCTCCCGGCTATCCAACATCATGGGCAGCCGCTCGCGGAGGGCGTTGGCCAGGGTTCCGAAGCGCAACAGGTTCGGTCGCACCTGGAGCAGGGACCACAAGGTGTGAACGTTGAGCTCCACGTATCCATGCTGAGGTACGAGGCCCTCGGCAAGGTGTACCAGCAGCTTGTCACCTGACCACGGGCCCGGCTTCGACGCACCGATGAAGTCGTCGGAGAGTTCGAGGTACGCGACTTCGCCGATCCAGTACGCCCAGTAGTTGAGGTTCGCGATCGTGCCGGCCTCATCGGCAAGGGCCGTGTCGATGAAGTGGTTGATGCGGCCCCGGTCCCCGTGGCGGGCGGACACCATGGCGACGGAGCGGAAGTTGAGCCAACGGGTCAGCCAGTCCCCAGGTTGTTCGTTTCGCTGTTGCTGAGCGACCCACTCCCGCGTGTCCGTTCGATCGTCGTACCCCGCAAGGTAGAGCGCTTGCCTGCGGACGAGAAACTGGTCCGCTCCCCGCGCTTCGGCAGCGGTACGCCGGATGTTCGCGAAGAAGCACGCACGGTCGGCGGCGGAGAGTTCCGGGCCTACCGGTACCGGCCCCCTTCGTGGACGTGGCGGGCTCGGAAGCAGGTGAATGGCCTTCGGCGCCACCCCGCTGAGAGGCCATGCCAGGATCTCGACAAGGTCTCTCCGCATCACCACTGATCCGATCAGACTCTCCCGGACGTGCCTCTCCTCCGCGAGCACGCCGGCCAGGAGAACGTCGGCCTCCAACGCCCGCTCCCATGTCTGGACGAGCGCGGGTGCTGTGCCCAGACGTAGGAGCCAACGGCCAAGCATGAGCACCTGTCCGACAGGCACGGCCGTGAGCGGACGTCGCCCGCTCTCCCACCCCGCGATCGTGTCCACTGAGACCGTCAGTCTCGCCGCGAACTCCTGCTGCGTGAGACCGAGCTGCTCTCGCATCACTCGGAAGACGTACCCGGCAATGCTGACCACGCGCGAGCGCGGAGGCATTCCCTGACCAACAGTCAGGGATTCTCTTGGGGTCGACCTCATGAAAGCCCTCAACTTCGGGAATTCGCGCCGGCATACCCGTACCGGCGGTCACTTCACGGTCTGGTCGCTGCTCTGTAGCGTCTTGCATGCCAGAGCGACAGATCCTCCCCAACAACAATACACAGGAGGAAAGTTGAGCATCGTCACCAATCTCCACCCCATCGTCCCTTGGGGCTTCGAACGCATGATGCCCCTGCGCAACGGCGAGCCGTCACGGTGGCAGTACGCGGGCCTGGACCCGGAGACCCAGACCGGTCGATGGTTCGGTGAGGACGGGAGCATGACCCCTGCCGAACTCGGCAAGCACGGCACGTCCGTGAACACCTACCCGCCGACCCAGCAGGGCAAGGACGGCAAGGTGGACGGCGACTCCGGCCACGACGCTTCGCAGGACTGAGAGGGAGGACCATGAACGGACACCCGGTGCTCGTTTCCACCGAGCACGAGGACCCGACGGCCGATCTCGTCATCGCGGAGCTGAACCGGCGCCGGGTGCCCGTTCTGCGACTCGACCCCGGAAAGGATCTCCCCGGAATCGTCACCCTCGCGGCTCGATTCGGCGCCGACGGGCTGACGGGGGCGCTCCGCGTCGGCGACCGAGCGGCCGAACTCGGCAAGGTGCGCGCGCTCTACCACCGCCGGCCGAGCCCTCATCTTCCCGCCACCGAAGACCAGGCCGACCGCTTCTCGGCGCACGAGACGCGTCGAGGCCTGGGCGGTGTGCTCGCGGCACTGCCCGACTGCCTCTACCTGAGTCATCCACAGGCCATCGCCCGAGCCGAGTACAAACCCGAACAACTCAGCGTCGCAGCACGGTTCGGTCTCCCTGTACCTGAAACCTTGATCACCAACGATCCTGCCGTGGCAAGGTCGTTCACGTCCGGTCGGCCTACGATCTACAAGCCCCTCCATGCCGCCCCGTACCATGTCGGCGGTGAACCTGCGGGCATCTGGGCGGCAGTGGTCGACCCTGTGGACATCGACAATCAGGTGACCGGCTGCACCCACCTCTTCCAGGAACAGGTGCCCAAGGTCTTCGACGTCAGGGCGGTAGTGGTGGGCGATCAGGTGTTCTGCTCGCTGATCAGGGCCCCGGAGGGCGTGGTGGACTGGCGCAGCGCATACCGTTACCTCACCTATGAGGCGATCGGGTGCCCGGACTCGGTCCGTTCGGCTCTGTTGCTCTTCCTCAGCGAATTCGGCCTGAAGTTCGGCGCGTTCGACTTCGCGGTGACCGCCGATGGCGAGTGGTGGTTCCTGGAATGCAACCCCAACGGCCAGTGGGCATGGCTTGAGCACGCGGCCCAGCTGCCGATCACGACCGCGATTGCCGACCTTCTGGAAAATGGAGAGAGCGCATGATCGACATGCCGTCCGAAGTCCTGCGGGCGAAGCTCGTCGCCCAGCTCAAGGATGAGGAAGTGATCCGCAGCCCCGAATGGGAGGCGGCGATGCTGTCCGTCCCACGTGAAGCGTTCCTCGCGGGCGGGTGGTTCGAGCATGACGGTGGCGGCTGGTATCGAGCCGCTTCGCTCGCCGACGAGCCGGAACTGATCCGGCGCGTGTACGAGGACGACAGCCTGGTGACTCAACTCGGCGGTGTGATCTTTCCGTTCCAGTTGGACGGGCGTCTGCTCCAGGCCCCCACGTCCTCCTCCACCATGCCGGGTCTCGTGGTCCGCATGCTTGAGGACCTCCAGGTGTCGGAAGACATGTCGGTCCTGGAGATCGGCACCGGAACCGGCTACTCCACCGCCCTACTGACGCACCTCCTCGGTGATGAGCAGGTGACCTCCATCGAGGTCGATCCGGACGTCTCCGCGCGGGCCGGCGCGGCTCTCGGGGGCCTCGGCTACTGGCCGAACCTCGTCGTCGGCGACGGGCTCGCGGGCCACCCCGAAGGTGCGCCGTACGACCGCTTGATCGCAACGTGCGAAGTACGCACCATCCCGGCACAGTGGATCGAGCAGATCAAACCCGGCGGTGTGATCCTGGCAACTGTGGGTGGCTGGATTCACTCCTCGGAGCTGGCCCGGCTCACTGTCCAGGCCGACGGGACAGCGGTCGGCCGGTTCCTCGGGGGCGGGATCTCGTTCATGTTCGCCCGGCCCCATCAGCCGCCACCCCTTGGATTGCTGCCCGATGTGGATTCCGGTGACTGCCGGGGAGCCATCTACGGACCGGAGATCCTGGAAGACTGGACGGCCCGCTTCGTCGCCCAGCTCGCCGCGCCGCAAGCCCAGAAGATCGTGCTGCACCGCGAGGGCCGGGACGAACACCTCCTGGTCGATGTCGAGGCCGGCTCCTGGGCCTTGTTGTCGCGGGCGGCGGACGGCTGGACGGTACGCCAGGAAGGCCCGGACCGGCTGTGGGACGACGTCGAGAGGCATGTCCAGCAGTGGCACGCGGACGGCGCGCCGCCGCTCGAGCGCTTCGAGGTCACGGTGACGCCGCGGGAACAGAGCATCAGCTGGGCGACAGCCCGGTCGTGAATTCCGTCATCGAGCTGAGCCGGAGGGCCGTGGTGGATCGCCGGGGATTCGTGGCCGCCTCCAGCGCGTACGCGCTCGCGACGGCGGGTCTGCCCGACCCCGTCGCCGTTCTGTGGCGTGCGCGGCTCACATCGGACGACAAGGTCCGGGTCGGCCGGGGCGAGGACACCGCCCTCAGCACCGTCCACCTCCGCCAGGACGCCGTCAACGACAGGCGGGCCCACCTCTACCGCCTCCGCGGCGTGCCCGGGGTAGCGGAACTGGACGAGCGCACCTCAGCACTGGAGTGACTGATGGAAGACTCGAATGAGCCGCTGGAATTGTGGGCTGCCTGCCGGGACGCTCTTCGCCGTCCAGCCGGCGATTTGAAGGCGGTCCGACTGGACGGCCGACAAGCCGCCTCTCACGTCGACCCGTCCGAACCTCGTCTGATCCTTCGATGGGATGGCGCGGAGTGGGTTCCTGAGACCGTTGCCGACGACTACCCCGCCGCCCAGCGCATCGTGCACGGCATCCGGGGCGACGGGAAGATGCTCTAGGGGAATGAAGCACGGTCTATCGCTCATACGCGGATGCGGCAGGGGAACTCGCCAGGCCCCGGTTGGTCGAGAATCGCAGCGGCTACCTCCTGGCCGATGCGGGGCTCAGTCCGTCAGTTCCCAGAGCAGCCGGTAGTAGGCGGTCCGCTCCGGGTCGGGCGCGATGCCGTAGGCGTCGAGCAGCGGCTGCTCCCAGCCCGGGCCATAGTTCCACTGGGTGCTCCAGGTGGCGATGGCGAGGTCGGCCCAGCGGTCGGCGAGGCCGAGGGTGCCGAGGTCGACGTGGCCGGTGTGGGTGCCGTCGTCGCCGATCAGGGTGTTGGGGGCGCAGGCGTCGCCGTGGCAGACGACGAGGTGGTCGATCGGGGGGATGTCGGCGAGGGTGGCCAGGGCGCGTTCGACGGTGCCGTGGTGGCGCAGTTCCTCCGGCCAGTCGGCCGGGTCGGTGCGGCCCGCTTCCGCCTTGGCCCGGGCGTTCGTCAGGCGTGTTTCGGCGGACCAGTCGAAGGGGCAGTCCGCGACGGGCAGTGCGTCGTGGAGCGCCCGCAGGCCGGCGCCGATGGCGTGGACGGCGGTGGCGGGGTCGCGCTTCCAGTGGTCGTCCACGGCCGACCGGCCGGGCAGGCCCTGGGTGACGAGCCAGGATCCGGTTTCGTCGGCGCCCTCGCCGATGACCGGTGGCACCACGGCGAACCTCGCCGCCCAACGCAGGCGGACCGCCTCCGCCGCGAGGTCGATGCCGATGCCGCTGCCGCTGCCGGCCGGCGTCCACTTCACGAACTGCCGGGTGTCGCCGTGGCCGAGCTGGAAGGTCAGTCCGCCGAGTTCGTTCTCCCAGACGGCCCGTACCGGCCGTCCGGCCGCGAGCTCGGTGACGACGGGTGGCGGCTGGACGGGGCCCTGGGGCGCGGCGGCGATCATCCGCCCATTCTCACCGGGGCGGGTGGCAGCCTGCCAACCGTTTTGCGGGGTTCCGCCGCTACCAGGCGGCGGCCCGGAGGATGTCCTGGGCGAGGTCCTCGACCGACCGGTCGTCGGTCGGGACGCGGACCGCGCCGGCACCGGGATCTCCCGCCGCCGGGAGGGCGGGGCGGCGGCGCTCCCGTTCCCGGGTACGCCGCCGTCCGGCCACCGCCCGCCGGTCTCAGCCGAGCGGCAGGGACTTGAACGCGCGGGCCTGCTCCGTGATGGCGCGTTCGGTGGGCAGCCGTTCCATCGAGGAGGCGCCGAAGAACCCGGCGATCCCGGTGGTGTGCTCCAGCACGTAGCGGGCGTCCTCGGGTTCGGCGATCGGGCCGCCGTGGCAGAGCACGATGATCTCCGGGTTGACCCGCTTCGCGGCGTCGTGCATCTCCTGTACGGCCGCCGCCGCCTGGTCGAGGGTGAGCGCGGTGGCCGCGCCGATGGAGCCCTTGGTGGTGAGCCCGACGTGCGGGACGAGCACGTCCGCGCCGGCCCGGGCCATGTCGGCGGCCTGCTCCGGGTCGAACACGTAGGGGGCGGTGAGCAGTTCGCGCTCGTGGGCCTGGCGGATCATGTCGACCTCCAGGCCGAAGCCCATCCCGGTCTCCTCCAGGTTCGCCCGGAACGTGCCGTCGATCAGTCCGACCGTGGGGAAGTTCTGCACCCCGGTGAAGCCGACGGCCTTCAGCTGGTCCAGGAAGTTGCCCATGATCCGGAACGGGTCGGTGCCGCACACCCCGGCGAGCACCGGCACCTCGCGGACCACCGGCAGGACCTCCCCCGCCATCTCCAGCACGATGGCGTTGGCGTCTCCGTACGGCATCAGGCCCGCCAGCGAGCCGCGGCCGGCCATCCGGTAGCGGCCCGAGTTGTAGATGATCAGCAGGTCGACGCCGCCGGCCTCCGCGCACTTGGCGGACAGGCCGGTGCCGGCGCCGGCGCCGATGACCGGCTTCCCGACGGCGATCTGCGCGGTCAGGCGGGCCAGGGCTTCGGTGCGGTTCACGGGTGGGCTCCTCGTTCGGTGGGTGTCGTTCGGTGGGGGGATAACGGCAACGGGTCAGGCGTGCGCGGTGATCAGCTGGTGCAACCGGTCGGCGGCCGCGACGGCGAAGGCCGGGTCGTTCAGGTGGGCGTCCAGCTCGCGCAGTTCGACCGGGCCGCCGGCCAGCGCCGAGCGCAGCGCCGCCAGGCCGGCCCGGTCGGCGGCCGGGTCGTGGAACGGCCCGCCCGGCGCGTCCACGGCGGACACCCCGCCGAGCGGCCAGAGCACCGTCACCGGGCCGCGCGCCGCGTTGAGCTTGTGCCCGAGGTCGGCGCCGACGGCGGACATCTCCTCGGCGGTGGTGCGCATCAGGGTCACGGTGGGGTTGTGGACCAGCAGCCGGCGCTCGGCGAAGCGCTCCGGAACGGTCTCCCGGGGGCCGAAGTTGACCATGTCCAGCGCGCCCGGCGCGACCACCTGGGGGATGCCGGCCCGCCCGGCCGCGGTCAGCCGGTCGGGCCCGGCACTGAGCACGCCGCCGACCAGTTCGTCCGCGAGTTCGGTGGTGGTCAGGTCCAGGACGCCGGCCAGGAAGCCGCCCGCGGCCAGCTTCTCCAGCGCCCGGCCGCCGGCCCCGGTGGCGTGGAACACCAGGACCTCGTAGCCGAGTTCGTCCAGGCGCTCGCGGGCGGCGTCGACCGCGGGCGTGGTCACGCCGAACATGCTGGCGCCGACCAGCGGGCGGCCGTGCGGACGCGGGGCGGCCAGCACCCGCTCGTGCCGGACGGCCATGCCCACGGCGGCCGCCGCCGCGTTCCCGAGGATCAGCGAGGACACCGAGTTGATGCCCGCGACGTCCACCACGCTGTACATCAGAGTGACGTCGCTGCTGCCCACGTACGGTGCCACGTCCCCGCCCGCCATGGTGGACACCAGCAGCTTGGGCACGCCGACCGGCAGCGCCTGCATCGCGCGGGCCGCGATGGACGACCCGCCGCTGCCCGCCACCGCCAGGACGGCGTGCAGCCGGCCCGACCGGTACAGCTCGCCGACCAGCCGCTCGACGCCATGAGCCATCGCCGTCACGGCCGCCCCGCGGTCGCCCGCGGAGCGCAGCGCCGCCAGGTCGTGCCCGGCGGCCCGGGCGACCTCCTCCGGGCCGAGGTCGGCGGCGGGCGTGCCGGGGGGCGGCGGCAGCACGCCGGCGTCGACCATGACCACCTCGCAGCCGTCCTCCCGCAGCCGCTCGGCGAGCCACGCGTACTCCGCGCCCTTGGTGTCCAGTGTCCCGACCAGTACGACGGTCGCCATGTCCCTGCTCCTTTGAACGGACGGTTCCCCGATCATCCGGCGGGGCCGGGACGGCGGCCAAGACCACTTGCGGGCAAGTGGCCTGCCGTCGGCCCCGGTCACCGGGCCGGATGGCGGCCGGGGCCACCGGGGCATCATGGACGGCATGGACCGGATCCCCGCCACCCGCCTGTCGCGCCTGCTCACCGGCTGGGCCGCCGACGGCCCGGGGGCCCTGCCGCGGCTGCTCGCGGACGCGCTGCGCGAGCTGGCCGAGCGCGGCGACGTGGCCCCCAGCACCGCGCTGCCCTCGCAGCGGGCGCTGGCCTCGGCCCTCGGGGTCAGCCGCTCCACCGTCACCTCCGCGTACGGACTGCTGGAGGCGGAGGGGCGGTTGGAGAGCCGGCACGGCAGCGGCTCGCGGCTGCGCGCCTCGGGGGCGGTCGGCGAGCCCGTCGGCGAGGGGCGGCTCGCCAGTTTCGGCACCCGGGACGGCGTCGTCGACCTCTCCAGCGGGGCGCTGGAGGGCCTGCCCGCCGTGGCGGACGCCCTCGACTCGCTGTCCGGCCGGGACCTCGCCGCCGCACTCGCCGGTGACGGCTACCTCCCGTACGGGCTGCCGCGGCTGCGCGAGCTGCTGGCCGAGCAGTACCGCGCGGCCGGCCTGCCGACCTCGCCGGACCAGATCCTGGTCACGGCCGGGTCCCAGCAGGCGCTCTGGCTGATCACCCAGGGGCTGGTCGAGCCGGGCGACACCGTGGTCGTCGAGGACCCGACCTACCGGGGCGCCCTGGAGGCGCTGCGCGCCCGGGGCGCACGCCTGGTGCCGCTGCCCGCGTACGGCTTCCGTTCCGGCTCCCGAACGGGCTCCCGAACCGACGTGCATGACGCGCACGACGACGGGCCCGCCGCCCTGGCCCGGCTGACCGGCCGGATCCGCCCGCGCCTGGTGTACCTCCAGCCGGCCGTGCACAACCCGACCGGGCGCGCCATGAGCGGGCCGACCCGACGGGCCTGGGCCGCCGTCCTGGCCGAGCGCGGCCTGTACACCGTCGAGGACAACGCGTACGCGGAGCTGTCCCTGTCCGAGGACGGCGCGCCGCCCCCGCTCGCCGCACAGCTGCCGGACGGCACGACCGCGACCATCGGCACCCTCTCCAAGCTCTACTGGGGCGGCCTGCGGCTGGGCTGGATCCGCGCCTCCCGCCCGGTCATCCACCGCCTGGCCGAGCTCCGCAAGTCCGTCGACCTCTCCTGCCCGGTGGTGGAGCAGCTGCTCGCGGTGCGGCTGCTCCAGGGACTGCCGGAGGCGCGGGCCCGGCGCCGCGCGCAGCTGCGTGAGCGCCTCGCCGCGGCCGAGCGGCTGCTCACCGCGCAGGCGCCGCACTGGCGTTGGGAGCGGCCGGCCGGCGGCTCCGCGCTGTGGGTCGAGCTCCCCGGCACCGACGCCGAGGCCACCGCCCAACTGGCCCGCCGGGCCGGGGTGCTGGTGGTGCCCGGGCCCGCCTTCTCCGCCGTCGACGGCTTCCGCAGCCGCCTGCGGCTGCCGTTCGCCGCCCGGCACGACCCGCTCGACCCGCTCGACCAATACGACCGGTTGGCCGCCGCCCTGCCCGTCCTCCTGCACAGCGCCGACCGCGCCGGTCCCGTCCGCTGAACCGCCGTACCCGCGGAACCGCCGTACCGCTGAACCGCTGAACCGCCCGACCCGCCGACCAACGCCCCCGGCTCAGCGGCGGAGGGCCTGGCGGGTGCGGCGGGCGAGGCGGTGGGCGCGCTGGACGGCGACGAAGGCGGGCATGGAGTCGGCCTGGGTGAGCCGGTACTTGAGGCGGAGCTGGGGGCTGAGGCCGGCCTGGGCCTCGGGGCCGATGGCGTGGAGGAGCCGGGCGACGTGCTGCTGGTAGGCGGCGCGGTAGGCGCGGTCGCCGTCCGGGACGGTCCAGAAGAACATCGGGATCTCCTCGACCAGGCAGTTGCGGTCGTAGGCGCGCAGGTGCTCGGCGAAGGCGGGTTCGGGGCGGGCGAGCAGCCATTCGCGGACGAGTTCCATCGAGCGGACCCGGTCGACGACACCGCGCGGGTCGGTCTTCTTCTGGGTGATGGAGAGGTCGCCGTCCTCGCGCACCCGCCAGTGGTAGACCGGGTCGGCGAGCACGTCGACGCGTGCGGCGAGGAAGTGGTGGGGCACGCTGACCGGGGCGTCCTCGTACAGGATGCCCTCGGGGTACGTCAGGCCGGCGCCGTCGAAGAAGGAGCGCCGGTAGACCTTGTTCCAGGCGGTGCGGTCGGTGACGAGGGCGGGGGTCTCGCCGATGTGGGTGCGCAGCCGGGTCTCGTGGAACGGGCGGCGGTGGGCGTGCGAGGGGCTGAGGCCGGAGGTGCGCAGCCGCAGGGCGTTGCCGGCGGCGAAGTCGGAGCCGGTCCCGTCGAGGGTGTTGATCATCAGCTGGTAGGCGTGCGGCGGCACGATGTCGTCGCTGTCGACGAAGGCCAGGTACTCGGTGCCGGGGGTGAGGTGGCGCCAGCCGGTGTTGCGGGCGGCGCCGAGGCCCTGGTTCCGCTGCCGGACCAGTCGGAAGCGCCCGTCCCGCTCGGTGTACTCCTCGGCGATGACGGGGCCGTCGTCGGTCGAGCCGTCGTCGACCAGGACGCACTCGAAGTCCTCGAACGTCTGGGCCGCGATCGAGTCCAGGCACTCCCCGAGGTAGCGCTCGACGTTGTAGATCGGGACGACGAGGGAGAGACGTGGGGCCATCGCACGGCCTTTCGCTCAGGACACGAGCGGACGGGCCGGGCGGCCGTCGACCGCCGGTCACCGACAGTGGCCCGAGCATACGGACCGTATGCGGCCCGCGGGCGAACGCCGGGTTGAATCGAGCGAGCGGAACGGTGCAATCACCGGTCCGCCGGGGCGTCGGCCGCGCCCGGCGTCAACCCGCCCGCGCGGGACGCCCCTTGGGGCGCAAGGGGAGGGCCCCGGACCGCCCGACCGGTCCGGGGCCCTCCGTCACCCGAACCGGGTCAGGCGCTCTTGACGGCCGCGAAGCGGTCCGAGACGTCCTGCCAGTTGACGACGTCCCACAGGCGGGTGACGTAGTCCGGGCGGACGTTGCGGTACTGCAGGTAGTAGGCGTGCTCCCAGGCGTCGAAGGCCAGCAGCGGGGTGGTGCCCTGGCCGACGTTGCCGTGGTGGTCGTAGACCTGCTCGACGATCAGGCGCTGGCCGAGCGGCTCCCAGGACAGGATGCCCCAGCCGGAGCCCTGCACGCCGGTGGTGGCGGTGGTGAGCTGCTTCTTGAAGGCGTCGAAGCTGCCGAAGTGCTCGGTGATGGCGTCGGCCAGCTCGCCCTCGGGGCGGTCGCCGCCCTCGGGCGAGAGGTTCTGCCAGAACAGCGAGTGCAGCACGTGGCCCGACAGGTGGAACGCGAAGGTCTTCTGCAGGCCGACCAGGCCGCCGAACTGCTCCTTGTCGCGGGCCTCGGCCAGCTGGTCCAGGGTGTCGTTGGCGCCCTTGACGTACGCGGCGTGGTGCTTGGAGTGGTGCAGCTCCAGGATCTCGGCCGACATCGCCCGCTCCAGCGCGGAGTAGTCGTACGGCAGGTCGGGAAGCGTGTAGGTGCCCATCAGGACACGGCCCCTTTCGGCGGGTTGAACGGTGGTGATCGTGCCGGGACAACACTATTGCGTATCAGTTGCAAGAACGAAGCATGGGCTCCTGCTTATTCCCGCACGTCCCGTCGGGCACAACGACCGCCGCTGACCACCCGTCCGGCCCAGCCGACTCGCCCCGCCCGCCCGACCCGGCCGACCTGCCCGGCCCGTACGCCCCGTCACCCCGGCGGCCCGTCACTCCGCCGCACCGGCGCCCCTCCGGCAACGTTTCGGTCTCGTAGACCGGCAATCCGTTCCCGGGGCTTCCCTCCGTGTTCGCCGTTGTGCCATTTTACATGTCACACAGCAAGGCCCGTGCGCCCCACGCAGCGCGGCCACCCCCACCCTCAACGGCCCCGGAGGCCCCCACAGATGCGTCCCTCCTCGATAGCGAAGGACGGCGCGCGCAGACTCCCTGCGCTCGGCACCGCCCTCCTCCTCTCGCTCGGCCTGTTCGCACCCGCGGCGCAGGCCGCCGCCCCCGCGGCCGCCCCGGCCGGTCAGCCCGCCACCTCGGCCGGCCAGACCGCCGCACCGCGCACGATCCCGGTGCCCAAGTCCCCCGACACCCCCAAGGACGCCCGTCCGCTGGTCTCGGACCCGCAGGCCAAGGCCACCGCCCCGACGGCGGGCAGCACCGTCGGCGCCGCCAGGTCGGCACGGGCGCTCACCGCCGCCGCCTGCGACGTCTCCGCCTTCACCGGCAAGTCCGGTGCCGCGCTGGTCCAGCAGGTCAAGGGGGCCGGGCTCGACTGCGTCAACACCCTGTTCACGCTGACCGGCAACGACGCCAAGGGCGCCTTCAACGAGGCCCAGATGGTCACCGTCGCCAACGCCCTGCGCGACACCGCCGCCACCTACCCCGGCGACAACTCCACCTCCGCCGGGCAGCTGGTGCTCTTCCTGCGGGCCGGCTACTACGTGCAGTGGTACAACAAGGACGTCGTGGGCCCGTACGGCACCGGCCTCCAGACCGCCATCCGCGGTGCGCTGGACGCCTTCTACGCCGCCCCGCACAGCAAGGACGCCACCGACGCCAACGGTGCCACCCTCGCCGAGGCCGTCACCCTGATCGACAGCGCCCAGGAGAACGCCCGCTACACCGGCGTCGTCAAGCGGCTGCTGAACGACTACACCGGCAGCTGGCCCGCCACGATGGCCACCGCCGTCGCCAACACCGAGACCGTCATCGAGCGCGGCTTCGACCTGCCGGAGTTCGTCTCCGCCCTCCAGGCCGACCCGGCCTTCGCGACCACCGTGTCGTCCTTCGTCACCCGCAACAGCGGCCAGCTCAACGGCGGCGACACCGTCACCAAGATCGGCATCCAGCTCGGCAACCTGGTCGCCAACGACGCGCTGCGCGCCCAGGGCCGGCCGATCGTCAAGGACCTGATCAACCGCTACCCGCTGGTCGGCAACACCGGTCCGCTCACCATGAACCTGCTCTGGTTCACGGAGAAGAAGGACGCCGGCAACTGCTCCTACTACGGCACCTGTGACGTCCCGGCCAAGCTCGTGCCGCTGGTGCTCACCGTCGACCACACCTGCAACGCCAACCTGCGCATCCGCGCCCAGGACATGACCGCGCAGCAGCTCGCCGACACCTGCACCAGCCTGGTCAACCAGGACGCGTTCTTCCACAAGGTGGTCAAGGACAACGGCCCGGTCCCGAACGACAACAACACCAACCTCGAGGTCGTCGTCTTCGACGACTACTACAACTACAGCCTGTACGCCTGGGAGATGTACAAGATCGACGTCGACAACGGCGGCATGTACGAGGAGGGCAACCCGGCCACTGTCGGCAACCAGGCCCGCTTCATCGCCCACGAGGCCTCCTGGCTGCGCCCCCAGTTCCAGATCTGGAACCTCAACCACGAGTACACCCACTACCTCGACGGCCGCTACGACATGTACGGCGACTTCGAGGCCGGCATGACCACCCCGACCATCTGGTGGGTCGAGGGCCTCGCCGAGTACGTCTCCTACAGCTACCGCGGCGCCCACTACGACGACGCGGTCGCCCAGGCCGGCAAGGGCACCTACGCGCTGAGCACCCTGTTCGACACCACCTACGACAACGCGGACTCCACCCGGATCTACAACTGGGGCTACCTGGCCGTCCGCTACATGCTCCAGTCGCACCCGCAGGACGTCGACGCGCTGCTCGCCAAGTACCGCGCCGGTGACTGGAACGGCGCCCGCACGCTGCTGAAGACCACCATCGGCACCGCGTACGACGCCGACTTCGCCACCTGGCTCAAGGCCTGCGCCGCCGACAACTGCGGCTCGCTGCCCACCACCGAGCAGCCCAAGGCCCCGCTCTGCACCGCCACCGACGCCCGGCAGTACGACAAGAACTGCCGCCGCGACAACGTCGCCGCCACCACCGGGAACTACAGCTACAGCTTCCTGAACCTGCCGGCCGGCGTGAAGCAGCTGACCATCACCACCAGCGGGGGCACCGGCAACGCCGACCTCTACTACAACGCCGGCTCCTGGGCCACCACCGCCTCCTCCACGGCCAAGTCCGCCACCGGCGGCAACGGTGAGACCCTGACCATCACCAACCCGCCGGCCGGCTACGTCTTCTTCAGCCTCTACGCCCAGCAGGGCTTCGGCGGCGTCACGGTCACCACGACCTACAACTGACACCGACGCCCCACGACCGACCGACTGCCGCAGGCAGCAGGGCCCCGCGACTTCGCGGGGCCCTTTCGCTTTCCCGTTCCGACCCCCCGCCCAGGGATATCCAGGGGTTATAACGATTCGGCCATCGAATAGGCCGTCAACGGCCCGTAAGAGATCGCATATTCCTCTGCCGAGGGGGTGTCCGGGCGGCGAAGTTTCGGTTAGTGTCCATGAACAGATCAACCGGTTCGGCCTCCGGCAACGGAATGCCGAATATCTCTGACGGCTCGGGTGCGGCATTCTCGCCACACCCGCCAATCCCCGGAATGGAGAGTTAGTCATGAAGATGGTCAAGGCGCTCGTCAAGAAGTTCAAGAAGAACGACGACCTCGCGAACCACGCGTGGGTGCTGCACGTTATCTAACGTGTCCAGCCGCTGGCGGGGGCCGGGTCGGCCGTGCCCCCGCCGGCGCCACGGCGCGTCCGGGATTCCTCCGCGCGCCACGCCGAACACACTGACCTGCCATTTCGCATTGGAGGCCGGATTCCCGTGGAAGAAATGGCGACGGCAACCGCGCGCAGCCGTTCCCTCGTGTTCGCCCCGAGGATTCAGGAGCTGCTGGCCAGGGACGAGAAGGTGTTCCGGATCGACCCGTCGAAGGTCGGCGTCTCGGACTCCCGGCTGATGGCCGAAATCGTCGCGGCCCGCCCCGTCCTTTCCACCGAGCGATCCGTCTACAAGCCCGCCGCCGGCTCCGACATCCCCCACGACAGCGCGACGCGCACCATCCGCGCACTGGGGCAGGACGCCATGGCGGGCATCCGCAAGCCGCCGCCCCCGGCGCGCGGCATGGCCGGCTCCTGGCCCTACGCGGGCACCTCCTACCTGCGCCGCTGGCTGTTCTCCGACGACCCGCTGCCGGTCTCCCTGCTGTCGAAGCGC
This sequence comes from Kitasatospora sp. MY 5-36, assembly GCF_001182915.1. NCBI lineage: Bacteria > Bacillati > Actinomycetota > Actinomycetes > Kitasatosporales > Streptomycetaceae > Kitasatospora > Kitasatospora sp. MY 5-36. The sequence continues at coordinate 4,154 of NZ_LFVW01000058.1, read as the reverse complement.
GGCGTCACCCGCTCCGACACCCTCTCCCGGCTCGTCGACCGCGCCGTCACCGCCTGGCCCGGCTCCGCCGACCAGGACGGGGGCACCGAACTGGCCGGACTGATCCGCGGCGCCGACGAGACGCTGGAACGCAAGCAGGCCATCGCGATGTACCGGCGGGCGACGGCCACCCTCTGCGACGGCGTGGCCGCCCTGGCCGGCAACGCCCTGTGGCTCATGGGTCCGGAACGGGACCTGCCGGAGCACCGCGCCAAGCTCACCGACGTCCTCTGGGAGACCCTGCGCCTGCTCCCGCCCGCCTGGATGCTCTACCGCAACGGCGGCGCGGCCTACACCGAACTCCACCCCGAGATCCGGCCCGAGGACGACGTCGCGCTCTTCCCGCTGCTGATGCACCGCCACCCCGACTACTGGTCCGACCCGCTGGACTTCCGCCCCGAGCGCTGGGACGGCGTCGCGGACCCGGAGAAGACACCCGGGTTCATGCCCTTCGGCTTCGACGGCGCCCGCTGCTGGGCCAAGCACCTGATCGTGCCGCTGGCCGAGCAGCTGCTGACCGCGGCTGTGGACAACCGGCTGGTCGTCCACAGCCCGCGGCAGGACGCGCAGGTGCCGCTGCGCTCGCTGCTCGCCGTACGGTTCGAGGCGCGGGTCCGGGCCTGACGCCCCGGCGCCGCCTCCGGAACACCCCCGCCGCCCCGGAAGACCCCTGACACCACGGGACACACCATGGAATCGCCCACACTGGCCGACTGGGTCGGCGACGTCGACGGCTTCACCGGCCGCCAGTGGCAGCGCGAGCCCGCGCTCTTCCCCCGGAAGGCCCCGGAGGCGCCCGCCTCGCCCGCCTCGCCCGCCTCGCCCGCCTCGCCGTTCGACCTCGACGAACTCGACGCCGCCTTCGACGGCGGGCTGCTGCGCACGCCCTACCTGGAGATGGTCCGCTCCGACAAGGTGACCATCCCGCCGGAGGCCTTCACCACCTCGCGCACCGTCAACGGCACGGCGCACCACGGCTTCGCGGACCGCGCGAAGGTGCTCGCCCAGCTGCGCCGCGGGGCGACCCTGCTGCTGCGCTGCGTCGACCAGTGGCACCGCCCGACCGGCGAACTGGTGGCGCGGCTCTCCGAGGAACTCGACCGGCGGGTGGAGGCGTTCTTCTTCGTCACCCCGGCCGGCGCCCAGGGCCTCGCCGTGCACCGCGACGACGCCGACGTGTTCGTCCTCCAGGCCGCCGGACGCAAGACCTGGTACGTGCACGACGCGCCGACGACGGCGGACTGGCGGCTCGGCGAACTCCCCGAGGACGAGCGCTCCCCGCTGCGCCTGCACGGCGTCCTGGAACCCGGCGGCGTGCTCTACATCCCGCGCGGCTTCGCCCACCGCGCGGTCGGCGCCGGGGGCCTGTCCGCCCACCTGTCGCTGACCGTCCGCGACCTCTCCGTCCAGGACCTGCGCACCGCCCTGGAAGGGCAGTTGGCCGAAGGCCTCGGCCTGCCGGCCCGCCCGCTCGGCGAGCCCGCGATCACCGACGCCTGCGCCGCCCTGCTCGCCCACGCCCGGACGAGGCTCGACGCGCTCGGACCGGAGGACCTCCTGCGCGCCGCCCGCGCCGCCCGGACCGGTACCCCCCACGCCCCGGCAGCCCCGGCCGAACCCGCGGAAACCCTCACCGAGGCCGCCCGCACCTGGGAGTCCGCCACCCCCGCCGACGGCCGCCCCGGGCTCGCCTCCGTCGGCCGCACCTGGCGCCGCCTGCGCGGCGCGGCCGGGTAGCCTGCGGCGACGGCAGCGACAGCCCGGTGCGAGGAATCCGCCGAGATGATCTGATCGACCGACAGGATGCCTCGGACTGACTGACGTTCGACCGGCGAAGCCGCCCCGACTCGACGATCCTCTCCGTTCCGGGCAGCGCTGGGGCAGACTGCTCACCATGCGATCAGATGATCAGAGGGGCGCCCTGCCCAAGCCCGTCCTGCCGGACGTCGCCGCCGCCCGCGCGATCGGTCCCGAGGCCGCGGTGGAGGCCCGCTGGGAGGGGATCGTCCTGTCCTGGGAGTGGCTCCAGCAGGACATCGGGCACGGCCCCGGCAGCTGCCACGACGGCCTGGTGCGGCTGCTGAAGGCCGCCCGCGCCGAGCCGCGGCTGGGCCGGCTCTTCCCCTGGACCAGCCACCACGACCTGCACTTCAGCCTGTCGACCTCGTCCCCGTGGACCGCCGCGGGCGTGCCGTTCGCCGTGCCGCTGGACGGCGGCGGCTACCAGGTCCGCGGCCAGGGCGGCGCCGGGGTGCTCGGCACGCCCGCCACCCCGGAGGAGGCCGTCGCCCTGCTCGTCGAACACCTCCCGCCGGACCTCGGGCCGGTGTTCAACCACCCGGCGGACGAACCGCGCTGAGGCCGCCGGGGTGGCAGCGCCCCGCACCGGGGGTCACGATGGAAGCCCGGCCACCTCCGGCCCCGGCCCGATCGGAGCGCGATGAGCGACCAGCACAACGTCGTCCTGCTGACCTTCCCCGACGCCGCCGCCTGGCGCCCGGCCTTCGACGAGGCGCAGCACCTGCCGGGCCTGCGGATGGTGGCGGCGATGGAGCGCAGCGCCGACGGGCTGCTGGAGGTCGCGGACACCTTCACCCGGGGCGCGGGGGTGGCGACCGTCGGCTCGGGTGTGCTGGGCGGCCTGATCGGGCTGCTCGGCGGGCCGGTCGGCGTGCTGCTGGGCTTCGCGGCCGGCGCGGCGCTCGGCAACGCGGCCGAGGAGCACCAGGCGAGCGAGGGCGGCGCCGGGCTGATCATGCTCTCGCCCCGGGTGCCGGACGGCGGGGCACTGCTCGCCGTGGAGCTCCGGGAGTCCTCGCCCGCCCCGGCGGACGAGCTGGCCGCCCGGCACGGGGCCTCGGTCGAGCGGATCGACGCGCGCGAGTTCGCCGAGCAGGTCCGGGCGGCCGAGCAGAAGGCGGACGACGCGGGGGCCTCCTGAGCGGCACGGGGCCTTCTGAGCCGCGCGGGGGCCTCCTGAGCCGCGGGGGCCGTACGGGACCGGGCGTCCGGTCCCGTACGGCCCCCGCCGTCACTCCGCCCGCAGCGCGTCCACCGTGCGCGCCCGCGCCGCCCGTACGGCCGGGAGCAGCGCGCCGAGCAGGGCGATCGGCACGCCGCCGAGGCCGAGCAGGACCAGCGCCGGGGTGCCGAAGACGTCCAGCGCGGCGGGCGGGAAGTTCAGCCCGGCGCTGTGTCCCATCGCGGGCACCGTCAGGCTGTGCAGCAGCAGCCCCACCGGCAGGCCGATCGCGCCGCCGACGGCACCGGTCAGCAGGACCGAGGCGAGGACGACGCCCACGGTCTGGGCCGGGGTCATGCCGAGCGCCTTGGCGACGCCGGTGCCCCGGGTGCGCTCGCGGATCTCCAGGACGACGGTGTTGAACACCCCGAGCCCGGCGACCACGAGCAGCAGCAGGGTGAGCGTGGCGGTGAGCGAGTTCAGGGCGGCGATCGAGCCGCTGGAGCCGTGCGGCCCGCCGGTGTCGGCGGTCATGTGTGCCGGGGCGAGCGCGGCGGTGAGGGCGGCGGCGTAACCGGCGCGGTCGGTGCCCGGCTTCAGCTTGACGAACCAGAAGTCGGGGGTCGGGGCCGTGCCGGGCGGGTAGCTGCCGGCGTCGGTGAGCAGTTCATTGGTCTGCACGTGCGGGTCGAAGACCTCGCCGACGATCCGGACGGTGACGGCCCGGCCGTGGGTCGTGAAGGTCACCTGGTCTCCGAGGTTGACGGAGGCCTCGGTCAGGAAGGTGGACGGGGCGACGGCCTCGCCCGGGCCCCGGTACCAGCGGCCGCTGACCATCTTGTAGCCCGCCCAGGAGGAGTCGCCGTCGAAGGCGGTCACCGTGGTGGCGCCGGCCACCCCGGGGACGGTGACGTCCTCGGTGCCGTTGCCGAGGTACCCGGCGGTGCCCGGCTGGGCGTCCAGTGCGGCGGTGACCACGGCCCGGTCGGCCGGGACGGGCCTGGCCGGCGCCGTTCCGGGCGGGCCGTCCGGCCGGACCGGGTGCACCGCGACGTCCCCCGCGTCGCGGGTCTTCGCCTCCTGCACCCAGCTCATCGTCCCGCCCATGCCCACCGCGAAGACGGCGAACCGCAGGGCGCAGAAGAGCAGCGGC
>NZ_LFVW01000592.1:0-7089 GCF_001182915.1 Kitasatospora sp. MY 5-36 | reverse complement strand
CGGGTGCTGCCCGGGGCGGACCGGCGCCTGCTCGGCGCGTTCGCCGCCCAGGCCGCCGTGGTGCTGGAGCGCCGCCGGCTGGCCCGGGAGGCCGCCGAGGCCCGCCGGGAGGCCGAGGGCAACCGGATCCGGACGGCTCTGCTGGCCGCCGTCTCGCACGACCTGCGCACCCCGTTGGCGGGCATCAAGGCCTCGGTGAGCTCGCTGCGCTCGGCCGACGTCGACTGGGCCCCGGAGGACGAGGCCGAGCTGCTGGCCGGCATCGAGGCCGGGGCCGACCGGCTGGACCACCTGATCAACAACCTGCTCGACATGAGCCGCCTGCAGACCGGGACCGTCACCCCGCTGATCCAGGAGACCGACCTGGACGAGGTGGTGCCGTTCGCGCTCGGCGGGGTGCCGCTGGAGTCCGTCCGGCTGGAGGTCCCGGAGACGCTGCCGATGGTCCGGGCCGACGGCGGGCTGCTGGAGCGCTCGCTGGCCAACCTGGTGGAGAACGCCGTCAAGTACAGCCCGGACGGGGTCAGGGTGTTGGTCAAGGCCGACGAGCTGCGGCAGCCGGGGCGGCCGACCCGGGTCGAGCTGCGGATCGTGGACCGCGGCCCGGGGGTGCCCGAGGACGCCAAGGAGCGGATCTTCGCGCCGTTCCAGCGCTACGGGGACGCGCCGCGCGGAGCCGGGGTGGGCCTCGGACTCGCGGTGGCGCGCGGCTTCGTCGAGGCGATGGACGGTACCGTCACCGCCGAGGACACCCCGGGCGGCGGACTCACCATGGTCGTCAGCCTGCCCGTGGTCGAACGGCCGCCCGAACCGGGGGAGCGGGGCGGCGAGGGTGGCGGCCCGCTCCCGGACCTGATCACCTGAGAACCGGCGGCGCACCGGCCGGGCCGTCGCTCCTCCGGGGGCCGGCGCGCCTCCCAGGCCGTACGCCGCACAGCACGTCGCACGTCGCACCGAACGTCGTAGAGCAGTCCCCAGTCCGTAAGTCAGACAGCCCTGAAAGGCGGAGCCCGTAAATGACCCGGGTCCTCGTCGTGGACGACGAACCGCAGATCGTCCGCGCGCTGGTGATCAACCTCAAGGCCCGCAAGTACGAGGTGGACGCGGCCCATGACGGCGCGAGCGCCCTGGAGCTGGCCGCGGCCCGCCATCCGGACGTGGTCGTCCTCGACCTGGGCCTGCCCGACATGGACGGGGTCGAGGTGATCCGCGGCCTGCGCGGCTGGACCCGGGTGCCGATCATCGTGCTGTCGGCCCGGCACGCCTCGGACGAGAAGGTCGAGGCGCTGGACGCGGGCGCCGACGACTACGTCACCAAGCCGTTCGGCATGGACGAGCTGCTCGCCCGGATGCGGGCCGCCGTGCGGCGGGCCGAGCCGGTGGCCGGGGAGGCCGACTCGCTGGTCGTCACCGAGTCCTTCACCGTCGACCTCGCGGCCAAGAAGGTCAACCGGGACGGCGCCGACGTACGCCTCACGCCGACCGAGTGGCACCTGCTGGAGGTACTGGTCCGCAACGCCGGGCGGCTGGTCAGCCAGACCCAGCTGCTCCAGGAGGTCTGGGGCCCGGCCTACCGCACCGAGACCAACTACCTGCGGGTCTACCTCGCCCAGCTGCGCCGCAAGCTGGAGCGCGACCCCTCGCACCCGCGCCACTTCATCACCGAACCGGGCATGGGGTACCGCTTCGAGAGCTGACCGCGACCGCCCCCGGCGGTCGCGCGGCCTGCCGCCGGGGGGCCGGAACCCGGTACCCTTCCGACATGAGTGGTGACAACAGCAGCGGCCCGCCGCAGGGGCGGTTCCGCCGCATGCTCAGCCGGCTGACCTCCTCGGCCGAGGAACTGGACGCCGAGGAGCTGCGTCAGGAGATCGCCGCGGAGTCCGGCTGCACGCCGATCGCCGGCTGCGGGGACCGCGAGCTGGTCACCGTCGCGGGCACGCTGCGCACGGTGACGCTCCGCCCGAGGGCGGGGGTGCCCGCCCTGGAGGCCGAACTCTTCGACGGTACCGAGGCGCTGGACGTGGTCTGGCTCGGCCGCCGCTCGATCGCCGGGATAGAGCCCGGCCGCCGGCTGGTCGCCAGCGGCCGGATCAGTCACGCACGCGGGCGCCGCGTGCTGTTCAACCCCCGCTATGAGCTGCGTCCGGTCGGACACGGGAGCGAATGAGCGTGAGCAACCAGCCCGGCGGCGAGGCCGCCGCCCAGCTCGACCTGGCGGTCGACCCCGCGGACGCGGAGGCCGCCCGCAGGGCCGCCTCCAAGGAGGCGGCCGACACCGTGCTCCAGGCCTTCGGCGGCGTGCGCGGCATGATCGACATGACGCTGCCGGGCCTGGTCTTCATCGTCACCTACAACCTGACCCACCAGGTCAGCACCTCGGCCTGGGCCGCGCTGGGCCTGAGCGCCCTGTTCGTGGTGGCCCGGCTGGCGAAGCGGCAGACCATCCAGCACGCCTTCAGCGGGGTGTTCGGGGTCGCGCTCGGCGCCTGGATCTCGATGAAGAGCGGCAAGGCCGAGGACTTCTACCTGCCCGGCCTGCTCTGGAACGTCGGCTACTGCGTCGCCCTGGCGACCTCCGCCCTGGCGCGCTGGCCGATGATCGGGGTGATGCTCGGCCCGATCACCGGCGAGATGTTCACCTGGCGCAAGGAGAACCCGGGCCGGCTGGCCGCCTACACCAAGGCGACCTGGGCCTGGGTGCTGATCATGGGCGCCAAGCCGGTGATCCTCTTCCCGCTGTACTTCACCCACAACGTCAACCTGCTGGGCTGGCTGAAGGTCGCCCTCGGCATCCCGCCGCTGCTGCTGGCGATGTACGTGACCTGGCAGATCCTGCTGAAGGCGCCGCCGCCGATCAAGGCGCAGCTGGACGAGGAGGAGGAGCCGGCGAAGTAGCCGCCTCCCGCCCGTCCCGAACGACGGAGAAGGGCCCGTACCCCGAGGGGTGCGGGCCCTTCTCCGTGTCGCGCGCTCCGGGGCTACTGGGCGCCCGAGATGGCCGAGAGGAGCTCTTCCAGCTCCTCCTCGCGCTCCTGCGCGGCGACGAAGAGCAGTTCGTCGCCGCCCTCCAGGGTGTCGTCCTTGCCCGGCACCAGCACCCTGCCCTCGCGGATGATGGTCACCAGCGCGGTGTCCTGCGGCCAGGCCACGTCGCCGACCCGGGTGCCGACCAGCTCGGTGTCGGAGGCCAGGGTCAGCTCGACCAGGTTGGCGTTGCCCTGGCTGAAGCGCATCAGGCGGACCAGGTCGCCGACGCTGACCGCCTCCTCGACCAGCGCGGACATCAGCCGCGGGGTGGAGACGGCGACGTCCACGCCCCAGGACTCGTTGAAGAGCCACTCGTTCTTGGGGTTGTTCACCCGGGCGACCACCCGCGGCACCGCGTACTCGGTCTTGGCGAGCAGCGAGACGACCAGGTTGACCTTGTCGTCACCGGTCGCGGCGATCACCACGTGGCAGCGCTGGAGCGCGGCCTCGTCCAGCGAGGTGATCTCGCAGGCGTCGGCCAGCAGCCACTCCGCCATCGGGACCCGCTCCACCGAGATGGAGTTCGGGTTCTTGTCTATCAGCAGGACCTCGTGGCCGTTCTCCAGCAGCTCGCCCGCGATCGAGCGGCCCACGGCTCCGGCCCCGGCAATGGCGACCCGCATCAGTGACCCTCCTCCTTCGGCCCCTGCGCGAACGCGGCCTCGACGGCCGTCAGGTCGGCCCGGCGCAGCATCACGTGCACCAGGTCGCCCTCCTGCACCACCATCTGCGGCGAGGGGAGCACCCCCTCGCCGAGCCGGGTGACGAACGCCACCCGGGTGCCGGAGGCCTCCTCCAGCTCGCCGATCCGGTGGCCGATCCAGCGCGGGTCGTACGCGACCTCGGCGAGCTGGACGCCACCGCTCGGGTCCTGCCACAGCGGCTCGGCGCCGCTCGGCAGCAGCCGGCGCAGCATCTGGTCGGCGGTCCAGCGGACCGTCGCCACGGTGGGGATGCCCAGGCGCTGGTACACCTCGGCGCGGCGGGGGTCGTAGATCCGGGCGGCGACGTTCTCGACGCCGAAGTTCTCCCGGGCCACCCGCGCGGCGATGATGTTGGAGTTGTCACCGCTGGAGACCGCGGCGAAGGCGCCGGCCTCCTCGATGCCCGCCTCGCGCAGGGTGTCCTGGTCGAAGCCGACGCCGGTCACCCGGCGCCCGTTGAAGCCGGCGCCCAGCCGACGGAACGCGGTCGGGTCCTGGTCGACCACGGCCACCGAGTGGCCCTGTTTCTCCAGGGCTCTGGCGAGGGCGGAGCCCACGCGGCCGCAGCCCATGATGACGATGTGCACCGGCGCTTACCTCACCCGTCCCGAAGGGGTCTTGACCTGCGCAAACACCGTTCAGCTCCGTTTCCCGCCCGGTCGTCCGGGACGAGGTTCCTCGTGGGGGCGCCGACCCGGCAACGCTCGACAACCAGAGTGTTGCCCGCCGACTCGTATCCGACACGCTAGCCGGTCCACCGAACGCAGTCGCGACGAAGGGGGGGACAAACGGCGGAGCCTTGACCGGGGAGCCCCTACGATTCCTTAACGTGCCTATGCCGACTGACCTTCCGAAACGCATCCTGATCGGGCGCGCCCTACGCAGCGACAAGCTGGGCGAGACGCTTCTGCCCAAGCGGCTCGCGCTGCCCGTGTTCGCCTCGGACGCGCTCTCCTCGGTCGCGTACGCCCCCGAGGAGATCCTGCTCACCCTCTCCATCGCGGGCGCCTCGGCGATCCACTTCTCCTGGCAGATCGGCGTCGTCGTGGCGATCGTGATGCTCGCCGTGGTCGCCTCGTACCGGCAGAACGTCCACGCCTACCCCAGCGGCGGCGGCGACTACGAGGTCGCGACCGTCAACCACGGGCCGGCCGCCGGTCTGGTGGTCGCCAGCGCGCTGATGGTCGACTACGTGCTCACCGTGGCCGTGTCGACCACCTCGGGCGTCGCCAACGTCGTCTCCGCGGTGCCCTCGCTGCGCGGTCACGAGGCGGTCCTGTCGGTGGTCGTGGTCGTCCTGCTGATGGGCATGAACCTGCGCGGTGTGCGCGAGTCCGGAAGCGCCTTCGCCGTTCCCACCTACGCCTTCATGGTCGGCGTGATCGGGATGGTCGGCTACGGCGTCTTCCGGCACTTCGCGCTCGGCCAGGACATGCCCGCGGAGAGCTCCGGGTTCCACCTCGCCGCCACCCCCGGCAACGACTCGCTGACCGGTTTCGCGATGGTGTTCCTGCTGCTGAAGTCCTTCTCCTCCGGCTGTGCCGCGCTGACCGGTGTGGAGGCGATCTCCAACGGCGTGCCGGCCTTCCGCAAGCCGAAGAGCAAGAACGCCGCCACCACGCTGCTGATGATGGCGAGCATCGCCGTCGTGATGTTCATGGGCATCATCTGGCTGGCCCGGCTGACCGGTGTCCAGATGGCCGAGAACCCGGCCGAGCAGCTCGTCGGCTCCTCGCCCGGCTACCACCAGAAGACCGCGCTGGCGCAGATCAGCGAGGCCGTGTTCAACAACTTCACGCCCGGCTTCTATTTCGTCGCCGGCGTCACCGGCCTGATCCTGGTGCTCGCCGCCAACACCGCCTTCAACGGCTTCCCGGTGCTCGGCTCGATCCTCGCCCAGGACCGCTACCTGCCGCGCCAGCTGCACACCCGCGGCGACCGGCTGGCCTTCTCCAACGGCATCATCCTGCTGGCGATCGCCGCGATCCTGCTGATCCTCGCCTTCGACGCCGACCCGACCCGGCTGATCCAGCTCTACATCGTCGGCGTCTTCGTCGCCTTCAACATGAGCCAGTCCGGCATGATCCGGCACTGGACCCGGCTGCTGCGCACCGAGACCGACCCGGCCAAGCGCCGCCACATGCAGCGCAGCCGGGCGATCAACGCCTTCGGCCTGGTGATGACCATGGCCGTGCTGATCGTCGTACTGGTCACCAAGATCGGCCACGCCTGGATCGCGATCGCCGCGATGGCCGTGCTGTTCGTGATGATGAAGGGCATCCGGCGCCACTACGACCGGGTCTCCGACGAGCTCATCGCCGCCGAGGAGCCGGACGACGTGGTGCTGCCCACCCGGGTGCACGCCATCGTGCTGGTCTCCAAGCTGCACAAGCCGGCGCTGCGCGCCCTGGCGTACGCCCGGCTGGCCCGGGCCCACACGCTGGAGGCGGTCACGGTCAACGTCGACCCGGCGGACACGGCGGCGCTGCGGCGGGAGTGGGACGAGCGCGGCATCGAGGTGCCGCTCAAGGTGCTGGACTCGCCGTACCGCGAGATCACCGGGCCGGTCCTGGACTACGTGAAGAACCTGCGGCGCAGCAGCCCGCGGGACGTGGTCTCGGTCTACATCCCGGAGTACGTGGTCGGCCACTGGTACGAGCACCTGCTGCACAACCAGAGCGCGCTGCGGCTCAAGGGGCGGCTGCTGTTCAAGCCCGGTGTGATGGTCACCTCGGTACCGTGGCAGCTGGAGTCCTCCGAGCGGCGCAAGCCGCAGAAGGCCTGGTCGGCGCCGGGCGCCGTCCGGCGTGGCGAGCCTCGGGCGCCGAAGGCCGTAAAGTCGAAGGATTCCGTCTCCACCGGTACGAACGCCGGTGACAGCCCCGACCGCAGCAAGGACTCCTCCCAGTGACCCGCAACACTCCGCCCCGTTCCTCGGGCTCCTCCGGCGCCTCCGGCAAGGGCGCCCGCCGGGGCGGCTCCAAGCCCGGTCAGGTCTCCCGGCCGCGTTGGGGCCGGCCGTCCCGTCCGGAGGCCACCGACCGCGACGGCCTCACCGCGAGCACCGCGCCGTTCGTCCCGGGCGAGCGGGAGGACCGGGGGCCCGCCGAGCCGGTGGCCGGGAAGGGCGCTGCGGCGAAGGGTGCCGCGGGCAAGGGCGCTGCGGCCAAGGGCTCCGCGGCGAAGGGTGCCGCGGCCAAGGGCTCCGCCAAGGGATCCGGCAAGGACGCGCCCAAGGGTGCGGGCAAGGACGCCGGCCAAGGCGCCGGTCAGGGTGCGCCGAAGGGCGCCGCCGGGGCCGACCGGAAGGCGCCGCGCAAGCAGGCGGTGCGGCCGCCCAAGGCGCTGCGCACCG
>NZ_LFVW01000591.1:0-7098 GCF_001182915.1 Kitasatospora sp. MY 5-36 | reverse complement strand
CGGCCTGAGCAGTTCGGCGCCCTCGGTCAGCGAGCACAGGGCCAGCCGGCCGCCCACGGCCGCGGCGTACGCCCGCAGCGCCCGGCCGACGGTGCGCGGGGTGCCCCAGGTCCGGGCGTGGCGCAGCTCCTCCTCGGCGAGTTCGCGGGCTTCGTCCCGCCGTCCGAGCCGCACCAGGGCGAGCGCCGCTCCGGAGCGCCACGGCGTGGCGACCGGGCTGACGAAGTCGTGGGCGAGCTGGCCGGCTCCGCAGACCAGGTAGTCGTCGAGGGCGGCCTGCCAGTCGCCGTCCGCGGCGTGCAACAGGGCCCGGGTGTAGCTGAGTTCGTTCCACTCCCAGGAGCTGTCGCTGCCGGACGGGCCGACCAGGGCCACGGCCTCCCAGGCCGCGGAGCGCCGGCCGGTCTCGCGCCGGGCGGTCGCCACCATGGCGGCGAGGTGCGGCAGTCGGACGCCCTGTCCGGCGGTCGCCTCCACCAGGGGGGCGTTCTCGGCGATGACGCGGTCGAACTCCCCCGCCCAGAGCGCCGCTTCGGCCCGGACGCTGAGCAGGCACTGCAGGCCCACGTCGGTCAGGTCCGGGGGGACGGGCGGGGCGGGCAGGCACTGGCCGGTCAACTCCCGTGCCTCGTCCAGGCGGTCCGCCCACTGGAGCAGGGTGGCCGCGCTGCCGAGCCAGGCGGTCCGCAGCCGCGGGTCCACCGGCGCGGCCAGCCGCGGCCGGACCCGGTCGAGCACCTCGGCCGCCGAGCAGAGGCCGGCCCCGGCCTCGTACTCGGTGATCAGTCCGCACACCAGGGGCTCGATGGCGGGGGGTGCGGTCGGGGCGAGTGCGCGCAGGCCGGCGACGGCGCCGCGCCAGGCGTCGTTGTCGTGCGAGGAGACGAGCGCGCCGAGGGTCCCCAGCACCTGGACGAGTTCGTCGTCGTCGGCGCCGTGACCGGCCCGGCGGAGGACCTCCAGCGCGGTGTCGGGATCCCGGCGCGCGACGTGGGCCGCGCAGAGGGCGGTGGCCGCGGTGGCCCGGTCCCGGAGGTCGGTGTGCAGTTCCAGTCCGGTGCGGAGCCGGCGGATGCCGGCGGTCGCGTTGTGCGGGAGCTCCAGGGCGCCGAGGCGCATGGTGAGGGCGGCCCGGCGGTCCGGATCGAGCGGGCCGCTCAGGGCGTGGCGCAGGTACGCGGCGGACTCCGCGACGTGACCGGCGCGCATCGCCTCCTCGGCGGCCTCGGACAGCGAGCGGGCCATCCACGCCTCGCCGGGCCGTTCGACCCGCAGCAGCCGGGAGGCCACGGCGGTCGCGGGCGCGCCGCTCTCGTCGAGCAGTTCCGCGACGCGGGTGTGCAGTGCGGCGATCTCCTCCGGCGCGGCGACGGCGAGGACGGCCTCCCGCGCGAGGGGGTGGTCCAGCAGCCTGCTGATGCGGCGCGCCGACCGCTCGCCCGGGGAGCGGGTGGCCGTGCAGAGGTCGGAGAGCTGGTGGAGCAGGCCGGGGCCGACGGGCATCCCGCCCTCGGCGGCGACGGCGAGGGCGAGGCAGGCGTGGCGGACGCAGGGGTCGGCCCGTCCCAGCCAGCGGGCGATCGTGTCGCGGAAGCGGCTGCGCGACGGGGTGGCCGACGGGCGGGGGAGCGCCCCGTCGGCGAAGTCGGCGACGAGCGCCCGCACCAGGGCCGGGTTGCCGATGCCCGCCTCGACGCAGGCCACGGTGGAGCCCTGGTCGAGGCCGGCGTCCCGGGCGAGGCGGATGACGGCGGGGACGCTGAGCGCGGGGAGGGCGACGGCCGTGCCGGTGGCGGGCGGGAAGGGGGCCGGACCGGACGGGTCGGCGCGCTCGGTGAGCACCAGCAGGACGGGGATCTCGGCGATGCGGCGGGCGAGGTAGCCGAGCCAGCGCCGGGACGGCTCGTCGGCGTGGTGGAGGTCGTCCACCGCGAGTAGGACCGGCCGCTCGGCGGCGGACCGGGTCAGCCTGGTCACCAGCCCGTGGAACAGCCGCTGTTCGTCCGCTCCGGCCGCGACGGAGAAGGGCACGGCCTCGTCGTCCGCGAAGAGCTGGCGGACGAGCCCGAACGGGAACGCCGTCTCCTCCGGTACGCCGCGGGCGCGTCCGACGCGTACGGCGTCACCGTCGGCCTGCTGCCGGACGATCGCCTCCAGCGCGGCGGTCCGTCCCATGCCGGACACCGGTGCCGAGAGCAGGACCCAGCGTCCGCTGCCCGCCCGCGCCGCCGCCGCGGCCGCCGAGGCCGTGCCCAGCACCTCGTCGCGCTCCAAGAGCATGTGCTCCCCATCCTGTCGGTCCTGTTCGGCCGGTCCGGCGCGTGGTACCGGTCCGGGCCGTCCCCAGCGGTCCGGACAGGGGTTTCCGCGGTCGTCGGAGCCGTATTCCGCAGGAACATCGTGAACGATCTCTTTCCGGTTCGATCTTCACCCATGGGTGGCGCGAGGCGGCCGGTCGAAACGGAAAACGGCGTGATCATGCTCATGGCGAAGCTTGATCCCGACGCTACCGCCGGGTTCCCCGCAGGGCGCCCTGCCTGCGACGACGGCCGCACCCGGCCGCCCGGCCCGTCGGGCGGGGCCCCGGAGCGGAGCGGCGGGCGGGCAGCCGTGCCCACTCGGTTCGTCGGCGTACTGGTGGGTCCCGACGAGGTTGTTCGAATACCGCTCGATTCCGTCGGGCGTCGACAGGGCGGGTGGAGCGGACCACGGGTGCGGCTTACTGTTCGGGGGTCCGCAGGCGGGTCGAGAGCGAGCAGTCCGAGAGTGGGGAGGCCGAGGGTGTCCGAGGCGAGGAAGCCGGTGCTGTACGTCGTGGTGTGCGCGGCGGGGGTCGCGGGCGGGGTGGGGGAGCTCATCTCGGCCGCGCAGGAGCAGAACTGGGACGTGGGGGTGGTGGCGACGCCCCAGGCCATGGGGTTCATCGACGCCGAGGCGATCGAGGCGCGGACCGGGTACCCGATCCGCTCCGCCTGGCGGAAGCCCGGGGAGCCCCGGCCGCTGCCGGACCCGGACGCCCTCGTCGTGTCCCCCGCCACCTTCAACACGCTCAACAAGTGGGCCCTGGGCATCTCGGACACCCTGGCGCTGGGGATCCTCTGCGAGTCGTACGGCTGGGGTGTCCCGGTCGCCGTCCAGCCCTGCCTGAGCGCGGCGCAGGCGGCGCATCCGGCCTATGCGGACAGCCTGGCGAGGCTGCGGCGGATGGGGGTGCGGATCGCGGACTTCACGCTGGGCTCGTACGACTGGACGCGGGCCCTGGAGCTGCTGCGGGACTGACAGGGTGGCTGATCGGGCCCGGTGATCCTTGCAGTGTGGGGGGTGGCCCGGGCCGAACCCGCGGAGGTAGCGTCCGGGCAGGTCAGCGAGGGTACGGGAGGTTTCCGGTGGCGGCGGTCAACGGCGAGGTGTCGTTCTGGTACGCGGCGGACGGGGTGCCGGAGCCGGGCCCCGCGCTGCCCGGGGACCGGGACGTCGACGTGTGCGTGGTCGGCGGCGGGTACACCGGGCTCTGGACGGCCTACTACCTGAAGAAGGCCGACCCCGGTCTCCGGATCGCCGTCCTCGAACGGCGGTTCTGCGGCTACGGCGCCTCCGGGCGCAACGGCGGCTGGCTGTACAACGGCTTCGCGGGGCGTGGAGCCTTCGCCAGGCGGTACGGGCGGGAGCGCGCGGCCGCGATGCAGCGGGCGATGGACGAGGCGGTCGGGGAGGTCGTCGGCGTCGCCGGGGCCGAGCGGATCGACGCGGACATCGTGCGCGGCGGCGTCCTCGAAGTCGCCCGCAGCAAGCCGCAGTTGGAGCGCCTGCGGGCCCACGTCGAGGCCGAGCGGGCCTACGGCGAGGGCCGGGTCGAGCTGCTCGACGCCAAGGAGGCGGCCGAGCGGATCAACGTCGCCGGCACCCTCGGCGGCTGCTGGACGGCGCACGGCGCCCGCATCCAGCCCGCCCGGCTCGCCCGTGGACTGGCCCGCACCGTCCGCGAGTTGGGCGTCGAGGTGTACGAGGGGACGGCGGTCACCGCGATCCTGCCCGGCAGCGGCTACCGCAAGCCCCGCGCCGTCACCCCGTACGGCACCGTCACCGCCGACCACGTGCTGCGCGCCACCGAGGGGTTCACCGCCGGGCTGCGCGGCGAGAAGCGCACCTGGCTGCCGATGAACTCCGCGATGGTCGCCACCGAGCCGCTGCCCGCGGAGTTCTGGGCGGAGGCCGGCTGGGAGGGCCGCGAGGTGCTGGGCGACTTCGCGCACGCCTACATGTACGCGCAGCGCACCGCCGACGACCGGATCGCGCTCGGCGGGCGGGGCGTGCCCTACCGGTTCGGCTCGCGGACGGACTCGGACGGCAGCACCCAGGTGGAGACGGTGCGCCAGCTCCGGGCCGTCCTCGACCGGTTCTTCCCGGCCGCCGCGCAGGCCCGGATCGACCACGCCTGGGCGGGCGTGCTCGGCGTCCCCCGGGACTGGTGCGCCACCGTGGAGCTGGACCGGGTGAGCGGGCTCGGCTGGGCCGGCGGGTACGTCGGCAGCGGGGTGACCACCACCAACCTGGCCGGCCGCACCCTGCGGGACCTGGTGCTCGGCCGGGACACCGAGCTGACCCGGCTGCCCTGGGTGGGCCACACCGTGCGGCGCTGGGAGCCGGAGCCGCTGCGCTGGCTCGGGGTGCACGCGATGTACGCCGCGTACCACGCCGCCGACCGGCAGGAGGCGGCCGGGCGGGCCACCACCTCGCCGATCGCCCGGGTCGCGGACCTGGTCGCCGGGCGCTGAGCCCACGGGGCCGGGCCTCCGAGCCTCCCGCGACAGGGCCTTCGGGAAACCGGGTGTTGAACGGGAGCGGGCGGCACCGGGTTGACGGTCCGGCGGCGTGCCGACCCGGTGCGACGGCCGCCGGTGCGGTCGTCCCGCCAGGATGTCCGGATGACAGTGAACGAGGCGGACCCGCCGCCGGCGCCGCACGATCCACGGCCGTCGCTTCGATCGTCCGTTCGGACGTGCCGCCGAGCGGAGTCGGCCCGCAGCACCCACGGTGAAGGCGTGCTGAGGAGAACACTGCCGGCCCTCGCGGTCGCCCTGCTGCTCTGCGCGCCGACGAGCGGCGCGTGGGCCAGGTCGCCGGGCCGGCAGGTGGCGGTCGTGGACCAGGCCTCGCGCAGCGTGCTGGTGTTGCAGAGCGCCGAGGAGCTGATGGCCTACCGCGGCCCGGGCCGACTGCCCGTCGTGTGGGGCTGGAGTGCCGACCGCGCACCGGAGTTGGCGGATCTGGCGCCCGCGCGCAGCTGGACCGACCCGGACGAGGCCAAGTCCCGGATCCGGCAGGGGCGGCGCTTCCTGCTGACCACCGCCTCCGGCGGGCTGGCCGCCGTCGTGGAGACCACCACCGGCCGCGTCCACTGGGCGACGGACCTCGGGACGGCCGCCAACCCGCACAGCATCGAGCTGCTGCCGGACGGCAACGTGGCCGTGGCGGCGAGCGCGGGCGGCTGGGTGCGGCTGTACGCGGCCTCGCAGGGCCCGCGGGCCGCCGCGTACGCGGAGTTCCCGCTGCCCGGCGCGCACGGGGTGCACTGGGACGCGCGGACCGGCCTGCTCTGGGTGCTCGGCGACACGGCGCTGACCGCGCTGCGGGTCGGCGGCACCCCGGCCGCGCCCGCCCTCACCGTCGTGCGGAGCAGCCCGCTGCCCGACCGCGGCGGGCACGACCTGGCGCCCGTCCTGGCGGATCCCGGGCGGTTCTGGGTGGCCACGCTGACCGGCCTGTGGCGCTTCGACCCGGCCACCGACCGCTTCACCGCCGTGCACCTGGCCGATCCGGCCGCCGAGCGGGACCTCAAGAGCGTCGGCGACGAACCCGGCACCGGCCGGCTGCTCACGGTGGCGCCCGAACACGAGGCGCCGTGCGACTGGTGCACCTCGGTGATCACCCTGCACCGGCCGGAGGGGACGCGGTCGCTGCGGGGCTCGCACCTGTACAAGGCGAGGTGGTGGAGCGTCTGGTAGCAGATTTCGTTCCCCGAGGAGTCGATCCGGGGCCGCGCGTCGTGGATACCACTCGAATTGCGGACGGCATTCGACTGATGGGGCATATTGTGTACACCGACAAACTACTCCGATGGAGGTCAGTTTTCCGTCGCGGTCGGCAAACCATCCGTCGACCCCCGTCGGCTGGGATAGCGTCGTGGGGTCGGGGGGTCGACACCGATCCGGTGCATTCGAACGCTAGCTACTGGGCCGTAATGGCCGAATGAGTCATGGAGAAAATCATGCGGAATTTCCCTGCGGAAAACCGGCCAGACGGAGTCGACGACCTTCAACTCGCGATGGAATCACTGGCCGCCTTCCCGTCCCGGAACGCAGGGAGCGGGGCGGATGTGACCGAGCGGCTCGCGGCCGTCCACGATCTGTGCCGCGCGGTCGACGCGGTGCTGGACAGCCTGGTCGTCCAGGCCGCCGCCGAGGCGGCCGAGGAGGGTTGGACCGCGGCCCGGATGGCGGCCGAACACTCCGGCTACTACGCCAGGTTGCAGCGCGCGCTGCTCCCCGCCGGTGCCGGGCTGACCCGGCAGTGAGCGCGGTGCTGCCGGGCGTGCACGTGCTGTCCTGCCCCACCCGGTGGAGCGACGTCGACGAGAACGGGCACATCAACAACGCCCGTCTGGTCGGCTACATCCAGGAGGGGATTTACGACCTGTTCTGCCACCACGAAACCGCCGTCCGGGAGTCGCTGTTCCCGTCCGGGTTCATTATCGCCAGGCACGAGATCGACTACCTGGAGCAGTTGCACCACCGGCCCGAGCCGCTCTCGGTGGTGCTCACCGTGGAACGGCTCGGACGGAGTTCCGCCCAGGTCGAGGTGAATGTCTGCCGGGACCGGCTCACCTTTATGCGGGCGCGGACCGTGGTGGTCGCCCGGGACCGCGAATCCGGCCGCTCGCGGGCGCTGAGCCCGGCGGAACGGATCTTTCTCTCGGCGTTTATGCCGGACCCGGCCCGGGCCCAGGCGGTCCTGGCGGCCACCACGGTGACCGCGGCGGCAGCGGTGAGCGCGGCGCCCCCGGCGCAGCGCGTGGCGGCCGGCCCGGTCACCGGCGGG
>NZ_LFVW01000590.1:0-3681 GCF_001182915.1 Kitasatospora sp. MY 5-36 | reverse complement strand
TAGGAAACTTCCCTAACCTTTGACAAGAGGTCCGGCATCACCGGACGTGTTTTCGATTCCCTTTCACCATAGGCGAGTTGGTGCGACAGCGAGGGCCCGCCGCGCACGGGCGGCGCGGCGGGCCCTCGACGACGGGTGCGCTACCGGCGGGCGCCGGCGACCGACCGGTCCTGCGAGCCCTCGCCCTGGGAGTCCTCGCCCTGGTCGTCGTCGTCCCAGCCGTCGCTGCGGTCGCGGTACAGGGTGAAGCGGTCGTACAGCACCGGCGTCGGGAGCGGGGCGGCGGCGGTGGCCGGGACGGAGTGGTAGTAGCTGACGGTGATGGCGGTCCGGCCGCCGGGCACCGTCCCCGGGTCGACGTCGAAGACCGCGACGCCGTAGGGGTAGCGGGTGTCCGGGTCGGTGACGGCGGACCAGTGGGCCTTCTCCTTGGCGTCCGGGTCGGCCTTGTAGGTGAGGCGCTGGGTGCGGACGGTGGCCTCGCGGACGCCGTCGGCGTCGGCGGGCAGGTAGACGTCGTCGTGCCCGGCGGTGCCGCCGCCGCCGAGGATCAGGTGGACGGTGCCCTGCGAGGTGTCGATCTGCCGCAGGTCGTCGTCGGCGACGGCCGGCGTGAGCAGGCCGCCCGGGGCGGTGCCGCGCACCGGGTGGGTGCGCTCGTAGTCGTGGTCGTGGCCGGCCAGCACGAGGTCGACGCTGTGGCGGTCGAGCAGCGGCAGCAGCTTCTCCCGGATGCCCATGTCGCCGCCGTGGCTCTGGGCGGAGGAGGACATCGCGAACTGGTGCAGGTAGACCACGATCCAGTCCACCGAGCTGCCACCCCGGGCCCGCGACAACAGCCGGTCCAGCCAGCGGAGTTGGGCGCCGTCGCTGTACCCGCTGATGTAGATGGACTGCCCGGTGGCCGGGTCGATGCTGGCGTCGTCCTCGACCGCGATCTCGTTGCCGTCCAGGCTGACGAAGAGCACCGAGCCGATCTGGAAGCCGTACCAGGTGCCGCAGTGGTCACGCGTGCCGTTGTCCGGCAGCTCGAAGCGGGTCAGGTAGGAGGCGTAGCCGAGCTCCCCGCCACCGGCCTCGACCTCATGGTTCCCGGGTGTGGGCATCCACGGGCGGTGGGCGGCCGATCCGGACATGTTGTTCATGAACGCGTTCCAGGCCTGCGGCTGGCGCTGCGGGTTGTTGTTGGCGTACGCGAGGTCGCCGTTGAGCAGGTGGAACAGCGGGTCGAACCCCTCGACCTGACGGACCGCCGCCGCGCCGTGGATGGAGGACTTGCTGAACACGTTGTCGCCGGTGCCGAGGTCGCCGAAGCTGGTGAAGCGGAACGCGGCCCGGCCGGGCGCGGGAGCGGTGCGGAAGGTGCCGCGGACCGGCTGGGCGCCGTCGTGCAGCACCTCGTAGACGTACGTCGTGTCGGGCCGCAGGCCGTCCAGGCGGGCGTGGTGGGTGAAGGTCTCGACCTTGTTGAGGCCGTCCACGTAGCTGCGGCTGCGCGCGTGCACCGTCCGGCCGGCGCCTTCGCGCGGGGTGCCGATCCGCACCCGGGGACGGTTCACGGACGCCGCCGTCGCCCAGGAGACCGTCATCTCGCGGGAGGGCTCGTCGCCCCACTGGAGGTGGATCTGCTCCGGGCCGGGCGTGCCGGCCACCGCCGGCTGGGTCCACAGCAGGGTGGACGCGGGCAGCGCGGCGAGCGCACCGGCCGCCGCACCGGTGCGAAGGACCGTCCTTCGAGACGTACGGGATGTGCGGGAAGTACGAGAGGGTTGTGCCGCCACTGCCGCCTCCTGGGCTCGGGGAAACGCCGAGGAGGCTCCCAGCCGCACCGCACGGCCGGGTCACGCCCAGCCGTGCGGACGGCGAACGGCAGCCGAACGGCGGGTGGCCGGGAACCCTCGGTGCACGACCTTGTCCGCGGTCGGCCGGGCGGCGCGGGAGCCCCGAGGTCGCGGCGCGCGGGCCGGGGCCGCGACGACGGCTGCCGGCGCCGGAAGCGGGCGGCAGGCGCACCAGCGGCGAGGTGACGAGGCACCAAAGCGACGAAACGGCAAGGCGACGAGGAGTACGGCCGGTCGGCCGCCGACCACCGGGGTGGCCCCGGACCGCCGTGCGGGTGACCCGTCGGACGTGTCGTCCACGGAACGCACCGTCCGGCGTGCATGGGTGGGAGTGCGCCGCCCCCGTGGACGGCGCCGGTCTTGTCCCCGAGCCTGAGAGCCGCCCATGCCTCCCACCGTTCGCCTGCGCCGCATCGTCCCGACCGCGCTCTGCGCCCTCACCGTGGCCATCGCCGCCCCCGCGGCCCACGCCGCGCCGCCAGGCCGCGACAGCCGGTCCGACCCCGGGAGGGAGGGCGGCGGCTCGTACGACTGGGACCGCGTGGCGGCCTGCGAGAGCAGCGGAAACTGGCGCATCAACAGCGGCAACGGCTACTACGGCGGCCTCCAGTTCGACCAGCCCACCTGGCGGGAGAACGGCGGCCTCGGCTACGCCCCGCGCGCCGACCTCGCCACCCGCGAGCAGCAGATCGCCGTCGCCCAGCTCCTGGCCGAGCGTCGCGGCCTCTCCCCCTGGCCCGTGTGCGGCGCCCGCGCCACCCACGGCCAGGGCCGCGACAACGCCCCGCCGCCCCCGGCCCACGCCCACACCCACGCCGCCCCGGTCGAGTCCGAGGACGGCACCTGGACGGTCCGCGAGAACGACACCCTCGCCGACCTCGCCGAGTCCCTGCGCGTCCCCGGCGGCTGGCCGGCGCTCTACGAGCTCAACCGCGACGCGGTCGGCGAGGACCCGGACCTCATCCATCCCGGACTGGTCCTCGAACTCCCCTCCTAGGACCGGTCGAACCCGACCGCCGCCCGCGCCCGCCCAGGCGCGGGCGGCGGTCCGTCGTTCCGCCCCGGACACGCCGCCGGCCCGTCCGCTCACCAGGAGCGGACGGGCCGGGGCGGACGGACCGGGGCGTGGGGGCCGCAGCGTACGGGCCTCGCAGCAGAGGCAGGCCGTCAGCCGACGTGGACGCGCGGGCGGCGCGAGCGGTCCGGCTCGGCCTCGCGCAGCACCTCGCGGGTGACGGGTGCGACCTCGCCCTGTCCGAACAGGAAGAACCGCAGGAACTGGGCGAAGGGGCTGCCCTCGGTCCACTCGAAGTAGAGGTGCGGCTGCTGCCCGGTGCGGTCCCGGATGTTGAGCGCCAGCGCGGCGAGCGCGTTCGGGATGCTGGAGCTCTCCAGGGTGAGCACCCGGTAGCGGCCGTGCAGCACCTCGCCGCGCACGGTCAGCGCGGCCTCGAAGTCGGAGGCGTCGCGGACGGTCACCTCGACGAAGACCAGGTCGTCCTCGCCGGGGATGTCGTTGTCGGCGCGGATCTGGTGGATCTTGTCGCGGTACTCGGCGAGGTCCCGGCTGTTCGGCTCGTTGGCGATCAGCCGCAGCGGCCGGTGGGCGTAGTCCCTGATGAAACGTTCCGCCACGTCGTCCAGGGCCACGCTGGTGACGCGCAGCTCGAAGGCGCGGCGCAGCCGGGAGAGCAGCGAGACCAGGACGATCCCGGCGATGAAGCAGGCGCCGATCTTCAGGCCGTCCGGCCGCTCCAGGCAGTTCAGCACGGTGGTGTAGAGGAAGATCGCCGCGATGACCGCGAAGGCGACCGTCCAGCCGCGCTCGCGCTTCTTGTGC
>NZ_LFVW01000589.1:0-3444 GCF_001182915.1 Kitasatospora sp. MY 5-36 | reverse complement strand
ATGGCGGCGGAGCTGATCAGCACCAGCACGCCGGTCGCGTACGCGCCGCCCTGGGCGTCCACGTCGGCGTCGAAGATCCAGGTGACCAGGAAGCCGATCAGGGTCAGCACGATCACCATCGGCCGCACCGCGCGGGCCCAGTGCGGGGCCATGCCGTAGCGCGGCAGGTAGCGGGGCAGCAGGTTGAGCATGCCCGCCATGGCGGAGGCGCCGGCGAACCAGAGGATCGCGATGGTGGAGAGGTCGTAGACGCTGCCGAAGGCGCCGCCGAGGTACTCGTGGGCCAGGTACGCCAGGGCGCGGCCGTTGGCGTCGCCGCCGGCCTTGAACTGGTCGGCCGGGATGAGCAGCGTGGTGATGAAGCTGGTGGCGATCAGGAAGCAGCTCATGATCACGGCGGCGGTGGTCAGCAGCTTGCGGGTGCCGCGGATCCGGCCGGCCGGGTTCGCCTCGGTGTCGTCGGGGTCGCCCTTGATGTGCGGCATCACGGCGACGCCGGTCTCGAAGCCGGACAGGCCGAGCGCCAGCTTCGGGAAGGTCACCAGGGCCACGCCGACCATGACGATCGGGTTGCCGTGCTGGGCGGTCAGCGCGTCCGTCCAGTCGGTGACCACGTGCGGCGCCGAGACGATCTTCCAGAGGCCGACGGCCACCACGACCACGTTCAGCACCAGGTACGTCCCGACCAGGAAGACCGCCAGGCCGATCGCCTCGCTGAAGCCCTTGAGGAAGACCGCGCCGAGCAGGGCCACCAGGACCAGCGTGATCACCACCTGCTTGCCGCCGAGGAAGCCGGTCAGGTGCGGGTTCTCCACCAGGTGCGCGCTCGCGTCGGCGGCGGACAGCGTGATGGTGATCAGGAAGTCCGTCGCCGCGAAGCCGAGCAGCGCGAGGACGAACAGCTTGCCCTTCCAGAACGACAGCAGCCGCTCCAGCATCGCGATCGAGCCCTCGCCGCGCGGGCTCTCCTTGGCCACCCGCCGGTAGACCGGCAGCGCGCCCAGCAGGGTGACCACCACCAGCACGATGGTGGCGATCGGCGACAGCACGCCCGCGGCCAGGGCGGCGATGCCCGGCTGGTAGCCGAGCGTCGAGAAGTAGTCCAGGCCGGTCAGGCACATCACCCGCCACCAGCGCTGGCCGGCGGGCGTGCCGTGCGCGGCGGAGTCCCCCGCCGCCGCGCCCCCGGTCGGCGCCTCCGGGGCGCCCTCGTCGGCGGACTGCCGCACGGGCTTCTCCGCGGTCACGTCCTCCAGCAGCCAGCTGCGGAGGCGTATTCGCGCCGACGGCGCGTCCGACTCCGCCGTCTCCGTCGAACCCGACGAAACCACCTTGCACCTCTTGTTTAAAGACCCCGTAAAAACGCCGTCGGGCGACGGCAGTGCGTCAGGCTATGCGACCGGCGTTAAGGATCCGCTACCGGGCCGCGTTAAGAAATCGTCATGACGCCGCAGGTCGGTGCCGGTGGCACGCCGGAGTGCGCCGGGTGCCGGAGACGGCGGGACCCCGAACCGGCGGAGCGGTTCGGGGTCCTTTCGGGGTGGAACCCGGGCACTTTCGCGCGGGGGGGGAGTCCGCGATCAGGCCCGGTAGCCGAGGACGGTCATCATGCCCGTCTCCGCGTGGTAGACGTTGTGGCAGTGCACCATCCACAGGCCCGGGTTGTCGGCGTCGAAGTCGACGGCCAGGGTCGTGCCCGGCAGCACCACCGCGGTGTCCTTGCGCGGGCCGTCCCCGGGCAGCGCGAAACTGTGACCGTGCAGGTGGACGGGGTGCCACATGGCGGTGCTGTTGCGGAACTCCAGCCGCACCCGCTCGCCCGCCGCCACCGGGTAGCGCTGCGCCGGGTCGTACCGGCGGCCGTTGAACGCCCAGTCGGCCTTCGCCATCCCGCCGGTGAGCTCCAGCCTCACCGTGCGGTCCGGCGCCTTGGCGGGCAGCCGGACGTCCGGGGCGGCCCTGAGCTGCCCCGCGGTGAGCAGCCGGCCGTCCAGCTCGGCCGGGCGGACGGCGGCGTCGGGCGCGGCGCCGCCGCCGGTGCGCAGCACGGCCAGGGCGGTGGAATTCTTGCCCTCGGCCAGCGCGGTCAGCGGGAAGGCGCCGTCCTTGGCGGTCACCAGCACGTCGTAGCGCTCGCCCATGCCGAGCAGCAGCGCCTGGGTGGTAGCCGGTTCGACCGGGAAGCCGTCGGTGTGGGTGACGGTCAGCTCGTGGCCGCCGAGGGCGACCCGGTAGGCGGTGTCGCCGCCCGCGTTGACCAGCCGGATCCGGATCCGGTCGCCGGGCTTGGCGGTGAAGGTCTCGGGCGCGGTCGCGAGCCTGCCGTTGACCAGGTGGAACGGGTACGCGACGTCACCGGCGTCGCCTCCCAGCAGCGGGCTCTGAGCGCCCATCAGCATCCGGGACGGGCCGGCGGCGTTCGGGGTGCCGCCCGGGGCGCTGCCCGTCCCAGTCATCCCCGCCATGTCGTGGCCCGGCATCCCCGTCATCCCCGGCATGTCGTGGCCGGAGCCGCCCGAGTGGTCCATCCCGCCCATGCCCCGGGCGAGTTCGGCGAGGACGGCGTCCGGGGTGCTGCCGTCGACGCCGTCCACCCAGTCGTCCAGGACGACGACCCACTCCTTGTCGTAGGCCAGCGGCTCCCTGGGGTCCTCCACGATCAGCGGGGCGTACAGGCCGCGGTCCTGCTGGACGCCGGAGTGCGGGTGGAACCAGTACGTGCCCGGGTGGGCGAGCGCGAAGCGGTACTCGAAGGAGGCGCCGGGCCGGACGTCGGCCTGGGTCACGCCGGGCACGCCGTCCATGTCGTTGCGCAGCGCGAGGCCGTGCCAGTGCAGCGTGGTGGGCTGCGGCAGGTGGTTGGCGAGGGTGACGGCGAGCGTGTCGCCGAGGGTGGCGCGCACCTCCTGGCCGGGCAGGCGGTCGCCGTACGCCCAGCTGCGGACGGTGCGGCCGCCGAGGTCCAGGGTGGTCTCGGTGGCGGTGAGCGCGACCTTCCGCTCCGGGCCGGGGTTGCGCCGGGCCTCGGCGGCGGCGACCTCGGGGCCGTTCGGGGCGAGGTAGCCGGCCGGGGCGGCGGCTCCGGTCGTGCCGCTCGTGGGGCCGTGGTTCATGGACCCGTGGTCCATGCCCTTCATGGAGCCGGAGGAGCAGGCGGTGAGCAGGCCGGTCCCGGCGGCGGCGAGCGCGGCGCCGAGGACGGTACGACGGGTGGGTGTGCGCATGGCGGAGTGCACCTCGTGCGGTGTGTGGGTGTGCAGGACGTCGCGTCGGCCGTTCCGTGCGCGGGCGCTGCGGGGCGCGAGCGGGCGCGTGGACGTGCGCGCGGGCGCTCCATGGCGGGCGCGGGCACGGGACGGCGGGCGCGCGCCTACTGGCGCAGCACCGAAAGCCGGGTGAGGAGTATCCGCCCGCCCCCGGGCGGGGGCAGCGCGCGGACGGCCC
>NZ_LFVW01000588.1:0-7160 GCF_001182915.1 Kitasatospora sp. MY 5-36 | reverse complement strand
CGGCGGGCCTGGTCGGTGGTGCGGGGGCCGCGGTCGCGCGGCGAGCGGGCAGGGGTGGTCACGGATTCTCCGTCCGTCGGTCTACAGCCCGGGCTGCGGGCTGGAGTCGGCCGTCGGATGCATGGAGTGCGCCGCCCCGGCCGTACGGCGGCATGAGCGGGGGCCCGCACCGTGCGGTGCGGGCCCCCGCTTCGCGATGATCGCGAGTCAGCGTGGAGGCTGACGTCAGCCGATGATCTGGATGTTCTCGGCCTGCGGGCCCTTCTGGCCCTGGGTGACGTCGAACTCGACCTTCTGGCCCTCGAACAGCTCACGGAAGCCCTGGGCAACGATGTTCGAGTAGTGGGCGAACACGTCGGCGCCGCCACCATCCTGCTCGATGAAGCCGAAGCCCTTCTCGCTGTTGAACCACTTCACGGTGCCGGTAGCCATAACCGTCTCCTCTAAATCCTGGGGGCATCAGGGATCCACACCTCGTGGATCCCCGTGGTAGCCGCGATCCCCATCCGGAGACTGAAACACCGGACAAAACAAATGCGCCTGTCGGTTGGTACCAGCAGGCGCACACCACGTTCATGGGAACCAAAACTGCAACTGCTTCGACTGTAGCACGGTGGCACGGGGGTTGACCGGGGATTTTCCCGCCCAGGAGATCACGTTTGGTGGCCTCGGAAACGGGGCAGCGGCGCCCCGCCGTAGCGGGGCGCCGCCTGTTCGTACCGACCCGGTCAGGGCCGGGTCAGGGCACCGTTCACACCGACCCGGTCGGCTCAGCGCCGGCCGGCCGGCTCCGGCATCCCGTGGGCGCCGGCCACCGGGGCCGGGCCCTCGCCGTGGCCGTGGCCGTGGCCGTGGCCCGGGGCGTCCGCGTGGCCGGGCCACCAGGCGCGGTGGCCGAGCAGCGCGGTGAGCGCCGGGGTGAAGAACATCGCCATCACGAAGGCCGCGATGAGGATGCCGATGGCGATCGAGAAGCCCATCTCGCTCATCATCGTGTTGCCGGCCAGCAGCATGGTGGCAAAGGTCGCGGCCAGGATGAACCCGGCGGCGGCCACCGTCGGGCCGGCGTGCCGGATCGCCTGGCTCGCCGCCTCGCGGGGGCTGCGGCCCTCCTGGGCCTCCTCGCGCAGTCGGGCGATCATCAGGATGTTGTAGTCGGTGCCGAGCGCGACCACGAACAGGTAGATCAGGATCGGCAGCATGAACATCAGGCCCTGCTCGCCCTTGATGTTCTGGAACAGCAGGGTGGTGGCGCCGAGGGTGGCGCCGAAGCCGAGGCCGACCGAGGCCATCAGGTACCAGGGGGCGACCACGCTGCGCAGCAGCAGTCCGAGGATCACCATGATCAGGACGGCGGCTATCGGGAAGACCAGGCTGTAGTCGTGGGCCATCGCCGTGTTGATGTCCTTGTACACGGAGGTGGTGCCGGCGACGTAGGCCTTGGTGCCGGCGGGCGCGTGGTCGTGGGCGACCTTGCGGACCTCGCCGATGGTGTCGATGGCCTTGTTGCTGGCCGCCTCGTCCTTGAGGACGACGGTGATGTCGGCGGTGAGCCCGTCCTTGCTGACCCCGTGCTCCGGGTCCGGCAGGGCCGCGCTGGAGACGCCGTCGACCTTGCCCAGGTCCGCCACGTAGCCCTTGAGGCCGGCGACGTCGATCTTGTTGCCGTTCTGGCTGGTCAGGTAGATGTGCGCGGGGTCGGCGGCACCGGCCGAGTAGGCCTTGATCATGGTGTCCTGGACGACCATCGACTCCTTGGTCTTCGGCATCGAGCTGCCGGCCATGTCGAAGGTGCCCTGGTAGCCGAGCGCGGCGACCGCGAGGCCGGCCATCACCAGGCCGGAGAGCAGGGCGGCGGCGCCCGGGCGGCGGCCGACGCTGCGGCCCATCGCGGCGAAGCGGGCGTTGGACGGCTCGCGCTGCCAGGCCTTGGAGGGCCAGAACAGGACCTTCTCGGGGATCAGGCAGAGGATCGCGGGCACCAGGGTGACCGAGGCGATCGCCGTGACGGCCACCGCGATGGCCAGCGACGGGCCGAGCGCCTTGAACATGCCGAGGCTGGACAGGACGAGCACGGCGAAGGCGACCACGACGGCACCGGCGGCGGAGGCGATCGCCTCGCCGACCCGGCCGACGGCGTTGGCGACGGCCTGCTTGCGGTCGTCACCGGCCCGCAGCCGCTCGCGGTAGCGGAACATCAGGAACAGGAAGTAGTCGGTACCGACGCCGTAGAGCACGACGGTGAGGATCTGTTCCATCGAGTTGTCGGCCTTGAGCCCGAACAGCTTGCTGGCGTCCGCGATCAGACCGTTGGCGACCATCGAGTAGATGATCACCGAGAGGATCGGCAGCAGCGCGATGATCGGGCTGCGGAAGATGATCCCGAGCGTGAGCAGGATGATCACGACCGTGCCGAGGCCGATGAGCATGCCGGCCGTCTTGCCGGCGTCCTTCTGGTCCAGGTTCATCGCGGCCGGGCCGCCGACCTGGAACTTCAGGGTGCTGCCGGAGGCGAGCGCGGTGCCCTCGTCGCGGAGCTTCTTCGCGGCGTCGGTGAACTCGTCCGACTGCATCTTGGTCTTGTCGATGGAGACCATCGACATCGCGTACTTGTGGTCCTGGGAGTAGGACGCCGGAGAGACCGGGACGACCAGCTCGACCAGCGGGATCTTCTTGTCGGCCAGCCCCTGGGTGACCTTGGTCATGGTCGCCGCGTCGCCCTCGTCCAGCTTGCCGCCGTCGGTGCGCTCGAAGAGCAGCAGCGCGGAGGGCGAGATGTTGGACGGGAAGGCCTTCTGCTGGAGCTCGGCGGCCTGGATGGACTCGTAGTGCTTGGGCAGGAAGGCGGCCTCGTCGGTGTTCGCCTTCAGCGGCGGGGCGGTCGCGACGATCGCGACCGCGGCGATCAGCCATGCGCCGATCACCCACCAGGGGCGGCGAACGACGAATTGTCCTAGTCGGTGGAACATGCTCGTGTGCCTCCTGGGCATGGTTCACCGCAGCCCTTGGGGGACGGGACGCTGGGCGACGGCAGGACCGGCGCGGGGAGTGCCGAGGGCACTCCCTTGCCGGTCGGCAGGGAAGTAGGTTTGGGGCATCATCCTACGAGTACTTGCTTGCCGCCCGGCAAGGAGCCCCCGTGTGCTTCAACCCCCGTCGGGCCGCCCGAAGCGGCCCCGGCCCAGTCTCTCCCGGACGCACCCCTCCTGACCTCGTGCTCCGGGTGGAGTCATCTCCCCCTCAGGGTGGAGGAGCATCCCCTACCCCCCAGGAGGAGATCTCGGGGTCGGAGGGTAGGGAAAACCCCACCCGGGCCCCGAAGGAAGCACCAGGAAACGGCCACCCGCCAGCCGGATTACCCGTCAGGACCGGCTTCCCTACTGTCGATCGGGACGCCGGAGCGCAGCCGGCGCACCCCAGACCGGCGGTCCCCCGACCCAGGGCCCCCGCCGCTCCCGTCCGGCGACGACCGCCGCTCTCCCAGGGGGGAAACCACCGTGAAGCCCGTGAAGTCCAGACTCGGCCTGGCGGCCGCGATGGGCGCCTGGAGCGCCCGGCACCGCAAGACCGCCGTGTTCGGCTGGCTGCTCTTCGTCGTCCTGGCCGCCGCGCTCGGCTCCGCCCACGGCAGCGTCAAGATCACCGACGCCGAGTCGGTCCCCGGGCAGGTCTCCCGGGCCGCGCGGATCCTCGACGAGGCCGGGCTGAAGAGCCCGGCCGGCGAGACCGTCCTGGTCCAGAGCGCCACCCGCACCGCCGACGACCCGGAGTTCCGCACCGCCGTCGGCCAGGTGGTCGCCGCCGTGAACGGCACCGGCCGGGCCGCCGAGGTCCGCTCGCCGTACGACACCAAGGCGGTCTCCGCCGACGGCCACTCCGCGCTCGTGACGCTGACCCTCAAGGGCGACCGCACCGAGGCCGCCGACCAGGTCCAGCCGGTGCTGGACGCGGTGGCCGGTGTGCAGAGGCAGCACCCGGACCTCACCGTCGTCCAGCTCGGCGACGCCAGCTCCGGCAAGTGGATGCGGGACCAGGTCGGGAACGACTTCGCCCGCGCCGAGTGGACGGCCGTGCCGCTCGCCCTCGGCATCCTGCTGGTCGCCTTCGGCGCGCTGGTCGCCGCCGTGCTGCCGGTGGTGCTCGCGCTCACCGCCTTCGTCGCGGCCGCCGGACTGGTCGCGCTCGGCAGCGGCTTCCTGCACACCAGCGGCGACGCCTCCTCGGTGATGCTGCTGGTCGGCCTCGCCGTCGGCGTCGACTACTGCCTCTTCTACCTGCGCCGCGAACGCGAGGAGCGGGCCGCCGGGCGCGACGCCGCCACCGCGCTGGCCGTGGCCGCCGCCACCAGCGGCCGGGCGGTGCTGGTCTCCGGCGTCACCGTGGTGGTCGCCATGGCCGGGATGTTCCTCACCGGGATCGCCACCTTCAAGGCGATGGCCTTCGCCACCATCCTGGTCGTGATCACCGCCGTGCTCGGCTCGCTCACCGTGCTGCCCGCGCTGCTGTCGATGCTCGGCGACCGGGTCGAGAAGGGCCGGGTGCCGTTCCTTGCCAAGCTGCGCCGCCCGGACGCCGCACGGACCGGCGGACGCTTCTGGAACGCGGTGCTGACCCCGGTGCTGCGCCGCCCGCTGGCCGCCACCCTGCTCGCCGGCGCCTTCCTGCTGGCCCTGGCCGTGCCGCTGCTCACCATGCACACCGCCAAGCTGACCTTCCAGCAGCAGCTGCCCGCGGGCAACGCCCTGGTCGCCGCCTCGCAGAAGATCGAGGCCGCCTTCCCCGGCAGCCCCGCCCCCGCCACCGTCGTGATCAAGGCCGCCGACATCGACTCCCCCGCGATGACCGCCGCGATCGCCGACCTCAAGGCGAAGGCCCTGGCGAGCGGGCGGATGCACGGACCGGTGGAGGTCACGGTGCACGCCGACAGGAACGTCGCCACCGTCGACATCCCGCTCAACGGCACCGGCAACGACGCCACCAGCAACGACGCCCTGCGGACCCTGCGCGAGGAGCTGGTGCCCGCCACCGTCCTCTCGGTGCCCGGCACCGAGGCCCCGGTCACCGGCGACACCGCCGGGTCGTACGACTTCAACCGGAAGATGGGCGACTCGATGCCGCTGGTCTTCGGCTTCGTGGTCGTCCTCGCCTTCCTGCTGATGCTCACCACCTTCCGCTCCCCGGTCGTCGCGGCCACCGCCGTGGTGCTCAACCTGCTCTCGGTCGGCGCCGCGTACGGGGTGCTGACGCTGGTCTTCCAGCACGGCGTGGGCGCCTCGCTGCTGGGCACCGCCGGGGTCGGCGCGGTGGAGTCCTGGGTGCCGTTGTTCCTCTTCGTGATCCTCTTCGGGCTCTCGATGGACTACCACGTGTTCGTGGTCTCCCGGATCAAGGAGGGCCACGACCGCGGCCTGCCGACCCGGGCCGCGATCGCCGACGGCATCCGCTCCACGGCCGGGGTGGTCACCAGCGCCGCGGTGATCATGGTGGCGGTGTTCTCGGTCTTCGGCTCGCTGTCCATGCAGGTGATGAAGCAGATGGGCGTCGGCCTCGCGGTCGCGGTGCTGATCGACGCCACGGTGATCCGCGGGGTGCTGCTGCCCTCGGTGATGACCCTGCTGGGCGACCGCAACTGGTACCTGCCGCGCTGGCTGAACTGGCTGCCGGACCTCTCCCACGGCGAGCCCGTCCCGCCGGCCGGCGCCGACCGGGGCCTGCCCGCCCAACCCGTCGGGCCGACGGAGGGGGCCCGCCACCGCCGGGCCGGGGTCTGAGCCCCCGCCACCGGCCCCCGGCCTCCCCGACCCGTCCGACCTGTCCGGCTTGTCCCACCCGCCCGACGCGTCCGGTGCCGGGCCCCGCAGCGCGCGGGGCCCGGCGTCCGTGCGTCATGATGATCACCGTCCGGGGTCCCCCGGATGAACGTCGGCGGAATGGGAACCCCAGTCATGATCCCCTTCGACGAGGGCCGCGCCCGGCTGCTCCTCGCCCAGGCCTGCGAGTCGGCCGGGCTGGCCGCCCCCGACGGGGCCACACTGCTCGCGCTCGGCGAGAACGCCGTCTTCGACCTCGGCGACCCGGCCGTGGTCGCCAAGGTCGGCCGCGGTCCCGAGCTGTACGACCGGGCGCACCGGGAGCTGGCGCTCGCCCACTGGCTGGCCGGCCAGGACGTGCCGGTGGTCCGCCCGTACGACGCGGTGGCGCCCGAGCCGCAGCTGGCCGACGGCCACCCCGTCACCTTCTGGCACCGGCTCGCGCCCGCCGTCCGGCCCGCCCGCCCGGTCGACCTCGCCCCGCTGCTGCGCGCCCTGCACCAGCTGCCACCGCCGCCCTTCACGCTCGGCCGGCGCGACCTGCTGGCCCCGGTCGAGCGCTGGCTGGCCTCCGCCGAGGGTCACGTCGACCCGGCGGACGTCGCCTTCCTGCGCCACCGCCGCGACGCCTTCGAGGCCGCCCTGCCCGACCTCGTCCCGCGGCTGCACCCCGGGGTGATCCACGGCGACGCGCTGCCGCGCAACATCCACGTCGGCCCGGACGGGCCGGTGCTGCTCGACCTGGAGTTCATGGCGAACGACCTGCGCGAGCACGACCTGGTGGTCCTCGCGCTCAGCCAGGACCGGTACGGCGTGCCCGCCGAGGAGTACCGCGCGTTCACCGAGGCGTACGGCTGGGACGTGCGCGAGTGGCCGGGCTTCACGGTGCTGCGCGGCGCCCGGGAGACGGCCAGCGCCTCCTGGGTGGCGCAGCAGGCGGCCAGCAACCCGGCCGCGCTGAAGGAGTTCCGGCGCCGGGTCGACTCGCTGCGGGACGGGGCCACCGAGGTGCGCTGGTACCCGTTCTGACGGGCGCCTCCGGTACCCGCGGCGGCGCGGGGCCGCCACCGGGGCGAGTGTGAGAAGACTCTTACGGCGGTTCGGTCCGGTCGGCAACCGGTGCACGTACGATCGGCGTCCTATCGGACAGTCATCCTGACCCGAGAGATCGGCACCGTACTCGCACCTCAGGAGCCGCCGCCATGCACCGGACCGCCCGCCGCCCCTCCGCCCCGAACCGACTGTCCCGATCCCGGCGCCGGCTGCTCGCGGGCTGTGCCGCGGTGGCCGCCGCCCTGGGGCTGGCCGCGTGCGGGACCGCCAGCGGGGCGCTCCAGCCGCCGAGCGCGG
>NZ_LFVW01000587.1:0-7160 GCF_001182915.1 Kitasatospora sp. MY 5-36 | reverse complement strand
CCAGGGCGGCGGTGGCCGGCAGCGTCCGGCGGGACGCCAGGGCCAGCGGCAGCGAGGCCACCGCGCCGGCCGCGGCGAGCGCGGCGACGGCCCGGGAGCGGGTCTCGAACCCGCGCATGAAGCCCCGGTGGTCCACGTAGAGCGGCACCCGCAGGCGCGCCCGGCGGAACAGCTTGCGGACCAGCCCGGACAGCTGCTCCTCGTCGTTGTGCCGCCCGACCACCGCGGAGCTGAGCTCGATCCGGTGGGTGGCCGACAGCCGTACGCCGAAGTCGATCTCCTCGGTCTGGCGCAGGGCCGGGTTGAGCCCGCCGGAGTCCAGGAACAGCGACCGGCGGATGGCCGCCAGGGCCGAGAACCAGGGGGTGACGGTGCCCTCGGAGCTGATCCGCCAGTAGTACGACTGGAGGATCCGGTAGTCCCCGACCCGGGTGGTCGGCAGCAGCGGCTCCTTGGCGGTGATGCCGCACACCGACCCGGTCTCCGGGTCGGCGGCGAGGCGCTCCACCGCGGCGGCGACCGAGGTCGGGGAGAGGCCGACGTCGGCGTCCAGGAAGAACACGATCTCGCCGCGGGCCTCCCGGGCACCGCGGTTGCGGGTCTCGGCGGGCCCCGCGTTGCGCTCCTGGCGGACCAGTCGGCACGGGTACTTCTCCGCCACCAGGGCGGAGTCGTCGGTGCTGGCGTCGTCGACCACGACGATCTCGAGGTTGGGGTAGGTCTGGGCGGTCACCGCGTCCAGGCAGGCGGGCAGTGTGCGGGCGTCGTTGTAGAGCGGGATGACCACCGACACCAGGGGAAGGGTCATGTCTGTCCTGTTCAGGCCGCGGGGATCTCGGGCAGGTCCGGGTCATCGTCGGACGGGTTGACCCGCGCCTCGCTGATGATCTTCCGGTCGTCACTGGTCAGGCAGCGGCCGGTGGCCAGGTCGAACTCCCAGTCGTGCAGGCGGCAGGTGAGGATGCCGTCCCGGTGGGAGCCGAACCGGACCAGGTCCGCCTTGAGGTGGGGGCAGAGCCGCTGGACGACGTGGTCGCCGGCCCGGGCGCGCTCCTCGGTCTGGCTCAACTCCGCGTAGTAGCCCTCGACATAGGCCATCCGCTCGGTCGAGAGAGAGGCGAAGAAGGTGGTCACGAACTCGTTGAAAGGTCCCTTGCGGGCGGCCTTGAAGCGGCAGGACAGGAACAGCTCGTTCGCCCAGTCGGGGCAGCGCTCGGCGACCATCCGCTCCACCAGCGGCCGGGGCAGCTCGAAGCGGTAGCGGCACTCCTCGCCCGCCCAGCGGGCCACCCGGCGGTCCAGGAAGTCGAACAGGATCTGCTCGGTGGGTGCGGCCCCGGCTCCGGTCCCGGCTCCGGTCCCGCCGTCGGCTCCCTCCTCGGCTCCGGTCGCGTCCGGGGTGTCCACCACCTCGACCAGGACCCGGCCGTTGATGCCCTCGCAGGTGCGGTCGGCGTACTGCAGCAGCGGCTCCACCCACTCCCGCAGGCCGGTCAGCAGGTCGGTGCGGGTGGTCGGCCAGCCGGCCTTCTCCGCGCGGATCCGGTCGGCCCGGCGGGCCTGGTACTCGCGCAGGTAGCCGGTGCGGTCGTCGCGGATCCGGGCGACCGTCCGCTCGTCGACCTGCTCCAGCCGGCAGCTGCGGTCCGGGCCCAACTCGGCCACGGTGCCCGGCAGGAGGAGGTGGGTGTTGGTCACCCCGCGCTCGCGGAGGAAGTCGAGGAAGACCCACTGGTCGGGGAAGATGTTGGCGTCGTCGCCGTCCAGGTCGTTGAGGTGGAAGAGCTCGTCGTCCAGGAAGCAGGGCGGCCCGGCGAACGGGAAGACGTGCTCGGCGCCGTACTGCTCGACGTAGTTCAGGGCGCGGGCCATGCCGTTGCGGCGCTTGCGGCGGCCGACGGTCTGCTTCATCCGGGCGGGGAAGTCGTACACCATCGGGTACCAGATCGCCCCGGAGTACTGGAGGAAGTGCCCGGCGAGCGGCCCGAAGGACCTGATCCGGGGCTCGTCGACCGGGCGGGCGTCGTTCTGGTTGAGGATCCGGGTGCCGTTGTCGTCGATGAGGATCGCGGAGTCGCCGATCGGGCCGTCGGTCGGCGAGGTGAGCGCGTTGACCATCACCTGGACGCCGCCGTCCAGTTGCGTCGGTTCGAGGTCCCGGGTCTGGACGAAGTGGCGGAAGCCGAGGTCCTCCAGGGACGTCCGCAGGTCGCGGACCGGGTAGTCCGGCAGCAGGACGACGGTGTCCTTGGACATCCGGGTCCGCAGCCACTCGGCGTCGAAGTGGTCGTGGTGGAGGTGGGAGACGTACAGGTACTCCGCGGTGTGCAGTTGGGCGGTGTCCATCGCCTCGTTGTCGGGGAACGGGAACCACGAGGCGAAGAACGCCGGATTGAACCAGGGGTCGCAGAGGATGCGCCCGGCACTGGTCTCCACGAGCAGGCCGGCGTGGCCGACGGATGTGATGCGCATGAGTCTCCAATGGCGGTCGAGCGACTTCAGGAGGAGGCGGCCGGGGAGAGGCAACGGCCGTGGGGGGAGCCACCGTTGGGGGAGCGGCCGCGGTGCCGTCCGGGCGGGCGTCAGTGGCCGTCCGTGGGCCCTGTCGGCGGTCGTGAGCGGCCGTGAGTGGTCGTCAGCGGCCGTTGGTGGCCGTCAGTGGGCGTCGCGCCGCGGGCCGGCGGGCCGGTCGAGCACGTTGAAGTCCGTGACGGCGAACCGGGCGAGCGCTGTCGGGCCGGCGACGGCCCGGTGGGCGATCGCGATGGCGCGGCCGACGGCGTCGGTCAGGTCGCAGCCGGCGAGGTAGAAGGTCAACCGGACACCCCGGGGGGTGATGTGGACGTGGAGGTGCTCGACGCCGTCGCGGGCGGACGTGACGCTGTCCAGGGCCGAGAGCACGGCCCCGACGGTCGGCCGGGCGCCCGCCGACCCGCCTGTCGCGGCGGTCAGCAGCACGCCGACGAGGTGCACCGGAAGTCCTGGGAGCTCTGGGGGGGGAACCGGCCGGTCAGCCCCAGGAGAAGCCGCTGCCCACCGCGGCCGGGAAGGCCTGCGGGAGCGGGCGGAAGGGAAGCGGGGCGACCAGCGCGGTGGCGAGCCCGGTCGTCGTCGTCCGGCGTACGGGGCCGCGGGAACGCGCGGAGGTGAACATGGGGAAGTCCTCCGAATCCTGGGGGGTTTCGGGCCGCTCTCGTTCGTCCGCGGCCTCGGTGGTCCCAAGATTCGCACGGGCCCCGGTGCGCTCACACGGGTTCAGGGTGACACCAAACGCGTGGCAGCTTCGGGCCAGGAAGGGGACGTCGCCCCGACCCCGGATGAGCTGCGGGGCGACCGACTTGGCAGGTTTCGGTCAGGCGGAAGGTGTCAGCCCGCCGCCGCTCCGCGTTCCGCGATGTGGACAGCCGGCGGCCGCCCCAGGGAGGGAATACATGCAGGTCCCTCGCGTGGACGGCTCGGTCTCGCGAGGGACCTGAGGGTGGGTCCGGGGCCGGAGCAGGCCGGTGCCACGACTGGGGTAGCGTTCCTTTGCCTACCCTTGACCCGGAAGACCTGATGATCGAAGCAAGCTACTCGGCCGTCCCCGCCCTCCTGCTCGTGTTCGCCCTCCTCGGGTCGGCGCTCGCCCTCGGAACCGCCCGGTGGGCCCGCCGGAGAGGCATGGCGGTCCCGACGGCGGTGCTGTGGGGACTGAGCCTGGCGGGCGAGCTGGCGGTGACGCTGACACCGACGGCCACCGGGTACTCGGGGCCGCCGAGTTGCACGATCGGGCCCGGCATGTGGGCCGACGCGACGGCGCAGCAGGGGCTGATGAACATCGCGCTCTACCTGCCACTGGCGTTCTTCGGCGTGCTGCTCTTCCGACGGCCGGTCACCGTGCTCGCGGGCTGCGCGGTGCTGTCCGCCGTCACCGAGGTCGTCCAGACCCTGCTCGGGACCGGACGCGCCTGCGACGCTGCGGACTTCGTCGACAACGCGGCCGGCGCGCTGCTGGGGACGCTGCTCGCCGTCGGCTGGCTGCTGGTCCGGCGGCGCGGGCTGCCCCGGCTGCGCCGCGACCTCGTCCACGGGCTGGTGCTGGGCGCCGTCGGGCTGGCGGGGGCGGGGCTGGTGGTCCACGTCGGGATCCGCACGTACCGGGACTCACCGGGCCTCTTCGCTCCGCCGTCCGACGACATCGCGACGGCGCAGCGGGTGGCGGAGGGCGTGTTCGGCCCGCGCACGCTGGTGGACACCACCACGACCACCGCCGACCCCGGGCTCACCCAGCAGATCATGGACGTCAGCACCGACCGCGGCGACCTCCGGATCGAGCAGCCCAGCGGCCGCCTGCTCGCCGTCGCCGCCGCCACGCCCTCCGCCGACGCGGCCGGCTCACCCGCCCTCACCCCGGAGCAGGTCGTCGCCGCCGGCCGGGCCTTCGCCGACACCTGGTTCGCCGACCGGATCGCCGGCCTGACCCCGACCGTCACCCCCGCCGGCCCGAACGGCGCTGCCCGCACGCTTGGTTACCGCCGCGAGGGTACGGCCGCGGGGCAGCCGGCGGTGCGCCTCGACCTGACCGTGGGTGCCGACGGCCGCATCCTGACAGCTTCCTCGTAGTCCCTGGTCCTCGAACTCCCGTGGTCCGTCCCGGGGTTCAGGCGGGGCTGGGCAGGTACGCCAGGCCGTGCGCGCCCGCCTCGCCGAGCCGGGGGACCTCCAGTCGGGCCACCTGCTCCAGCGACTCCAGGTCGATGACGTCGACGGTGGAGGAGACGGCGCAGGAGACGTAGGCGAGGCGGCCGTCGGGGGAGGAGGTGACGGTGAGTGGGAAGAGGCCCACCTCGACCGAGCCGAGCCGCTGGTGGCCGTCGGCGGCGAAGACCGTGAGACGGCCGGGGAGTTGGCGCCCCAGGGGCGAGCCGGCCTCGGGGACGCTGCGCACCTCGCCGGCCAGCAGCCTGCCGGTCGGGGTGAGGTGGACCGGCAGGGCCGGGGAGTCCGTCGGGAGGACGTCCGTGACGGACGCGGTCGCGACGTCGATGACGCGGATGCCGGGGGTCGGGGCGGGCGTGGCGGTGGCCGAGAAGTACGGGCCGGCGACGTAGACCCGGGCGCCGTCGGGGGAGACGGCCAGGCCCTCGCTGCCGGGGACCTCGACCTTGGCGGTCAGCACGCCCCGGTCGAGGTCGACGACCGAGACGAAGGGTGCCTCCTTGTTGGTGGCGAAGCCGGTCCGGCCGTCCGGGGTGATGGCGAACCAGTGCGGACCGGGCGCCTCGGTGTCGATCCGGCCGAGCGGGCGGCGGGTCCCGGTGTCGATGACCACGACGCCGCCGGGCCGGTCCGGGCCGCCCTCCACGCTGACGTACAGCCGGCCGCGGGCGGTGTCCAGGGCCAGCCCGTGCGGGCCGTGTTCGGGGGCGAGGTCGACCACGTCGACGACCCGCCGGGTGTCGGCGTCGATGACGGTCACCTCGGTGCGGCGGCCGCTGTTGGCGCCGTAGTAGCCCGAGCGGTAGGCGCTGGTGCACCAGAGCAGCCGCCGGTTCGGGTCGAAGCAGAGCTCGTGCGGTTCGGCGAGGACCCGGACGGTGTCGAGGTGCCGGTCGGTGGCGGCGTCGAAGAACAGGACGTTCGAGCCGCTCTGGCTGACGACGGCGAGGACGTCGCCGGTGCGGTCGGTGCGGTGGGTGCGGGAGGGCTGCGACATGAGGACTCCTCGGGGAGGGCTTCGCGGTCTCGCGGTTTCGCGGTTTCGCGGTCGTCTCCACTGTCGTCGGCAGCCGCGGCGGGAGCCATGCAAGGATCGGCATCGGATAGTTGCCCGGAATGCAAAGACCCAGGTCAGGAGCGGACGGCCAATGGATCTCAACCTGCTGCGGGCGCTGGACGCCCTGCTCCAGGAGAACAGCGTGACCCGCGCCGCCGAGCGGCTCGGCACCTCACCGGCGGCCGTCAGCCGGATGCTGGCCCGGCTGCGCCGCGCCGTCGAGGACCCGCTGCTGGTGCGCGCCGGGCAGGGCCTCGTCCCGACCCCGCGGGCGCTCGAACTGCGGGAGGAGGTCGGCGCGTTGCTGCGCGGCTGCGACAGCGTGCTGCGCCCCGGCGCCGGCTTCGACCCCGTCCACCTCGACCGCACCTTCACGCTGCAGGCCGGTGAACTGATGCTGGTACGGACGGCGGGCGCCCTCGTCGAGCGGGTCCGGGCGGAGGCCCCGCGGGTGGACGTGGTCTTCCTGCCGGAGGCGCTGGAGGACGGGCCGGCGCTGCGGCAGGGGCTGGTGGACGTCGAACTGGGCGTGCTCGGCCACCTGGACACGGAGGTCCGCACCCGGCAGCTCCTCCGCGTTCCCCTGGTCGGCCTCGCCCGGGCGGGCCATCCGCTGTTCGACGGCCGCCGGATCACCGCCCGCCGGTTCGCCGCCGCCGACCACATCGGCGTCTCCCGGCGCGGCAAACGGCTCGGCCCGATCGACGCCGGGCTCGCCGAACTCGGGCTCCGGCGCCGGGTGGCGGTGGTCGTGCCCAGTCACACCGGCGCGATGCTGCTCGCCCGGGACAGCGACCTGGTCACCCTCGTCCCCGAGGACTGGCTGCCGGACACCGTCGCCGCGCTGGGCCTGCGCACCTTCCCGATCCCGCTGGAACTCGCCCCGCTGGAGCTGGGGATGGCCTGGCACCCGCGCAACTCGGCCGATCCGGGGCACCGCTGGTTCCGCGAGCACGTGGCGGCCGCGGTGCTGGGGCGGGAGTAGCCCCCTGCGGGGGTGCGCCCCGGCTCGGTCCGCGGTGTGTTGTCGGGATACCCTGCCGGGGTACATGGCGGCGGCTGGGGACAGGAGGCGGAGGATGGTGCGGTCACGGCCGTTCGGTCCGCCGGTGCCGTGGGCGCCGCGCCTGCTGCTGCTCGCCGCGCTGCTGTTCGGCATCGTGACGATGCACACGCTCGGCCATCCGGGCGGCGGGCACGGTGGTTCCGGCGGGTACGGCGGACACGGTGGTTCCGGCGGGCACGAGGGAGCGGGGACGCACGCCTCGGCCGTGCACCCGGCGCACCCCGCGGCCGCCGTCCACCACGGCCCGGCCGCCGCGCCCATGGAGGCCGCCTCCGCCGTCGACCCCGCCATCTCGGCCGCCTCCGCCGTCGACCCGACCATCGCCGGCGGCATGGACCC
>NZ_LFVW01000586.1:0-7170 GCF_001182915.1 Kitasatospora sp. MY 5-36 | reverse complement strand
CGCCCGCGACCGCCCGGAACGTCGCCCGGTCCACCCCATGCCGGGGCAGCCCGTCCGCCCCGCGCGCGACCGGCACCCCGGCCGCCACCACCTCGTCCGTCCCCGCCACCGTTCCTCCTCGTGCGTACGGCCTCCGGCCCGGTCGGCCGGCCCATCGCCCAACCCGCCCAGACCGCGCGCGGTCTCCCCGCGCCGGG
The DNA here is from genome assembly GCF_001182915.1 of Kitasatospora sp. MY 5-36. Classification (NCBI taxonomy): domain Bacteria; kingdom Bacillati; phylum Actinomycetota; class Actinomycetes; order Kitasatosporales; family Streptomycetaceae; genus Kitasatospora; species Kitasatospora sp. MY 5-36. Next base: position 6,973 of record NZ_LFVW01000586.1, on the reverse strand, counting down.
ACGGATCAGCCGGACGGCGGCCGGGCATGACCCGGACGGGTGAGCCGAGGGGCCCCTCGACGCTCCCGACCCACCGACCCGACCGCCGCCTGCCCGGGCGCCCCCGCCAGCTCCGCCACCCCCGCCCGCAGCCGCCCCGCCATGTGCCGGATCAGCCGGTCCAGGTCCGCGCAGTACACCGACGGCTGCCCGAAGCCGCCCGCCGCGTACCGGTGGGCGTACAGCCCCCCGCCGCAGACCCGGGCCAGCGGGCAGCCGGCGCAGACCGGCCCGAGGCCCGCGAGGCCGCGCTGGCGGGCCCGGAAGGCCGGGTGGGCGCCCGCCCGGGCGAAGCCGTGCCGCCACACGTCCAGACCGGTCCCCGGGGCGCCGTCGTAGGCCACCTTGAGGCTGTCCGCCTGCTCGATCGCCCCGTCCGTCTCGACCACCACCAGGTCGACGGGCGCCAGCCCGACCGCCTCGCTGGCGGCCCGCCCGCCGAGCAGCAGCACCGCCAGCTCCTCGAACAGCCGCACCCCGGTCTCCCGGCGCGGCGCGCCGTACCAGCGGTCGAAGGCGGCGATCAGCCACTCCCCGTACGGCGCGGGCTCCGTGCCCGTCGGCGGCGCGTGCGGCACCGTCCGGGGCGGGGCGCCCGGCGGCGGCTCCCGCCAGGTCGCGTGCGGCAGCAGCAGGTCGAGCCGGGGCGGCGCGAACTCCAGCAGCGCCTCGTAGGTGGCGACCGGGTCGGAGGCCAGGTCGACGACGCACAGCAGGCCGGCGAACAGCTCCCGGTGCCGGTCGGAGCCGAGCAGCCGCACCGCCTCGGCGGTGCGCGCCCAGCTGCCCGCGCCGGAGGGCAGCCGGCGGTGCCGGTCGTGGCCGGCCGGGGTGCCGTCCAGCGAGACCCCGACCGCGACCCGGTGGCGGTGCAGCACGTCGAGCAGTTCCGGTTCGTCCAGCAGCCGCAGCCCGTTGGTCTGCACGGTGAACCGAACCCGGGGCCGGACGGCCGCCAACTCGCCGAGCAGCGCGTCCAGATGGGCCGCGCCGACGAGCAGCGGCTCGCCGCCGTGCAGCACCACGGACACCTCGGCCAGCCCGTGCTCGGCCGCGTGCTCGTCGATCCGCCGCGCGGTGCGGCGGACGGTCGCGAGCTCCATCCGCCGCGGCCGCCCGCGCCAGCTCTGGTCCGCGCCCTCGTACACGTAGCAGTAGTCGCAGGCCAGGTTGCACCGACTGTGGATCTTCAGCAGGAACTGCCGGAACGGCACCATGCCCGTGAGCCTAGGCCACCGGCCCCGGAGCGCGGACCATCGCACCTGACGGTCCGTCACACGTGCGGCGGCTCCACGTCGGAGTCCAGCCGCGTGCCGGCCCGCACCGCGATCGTCGTCGGGTGCTCCTCCCCCAGGGTGACCCGGGCCCGCCGGATGCAGTCCGACCGCAGCTCCGCGGCCCGCTCGGCGTACCCGAGGGCGGCCAGCGACAGCGCGAGGTTGGAGTTGATGCCGATGGCGTCGTAGTGGTCCTGGCCGAGGGCGGCGGTCATCAACGGCTCGGCCTCCAGCTCCAGTTCGAGCGCGGCCTGGAGCTCCCCGGCCAGCGACAGGTCGTTGGCGTGGTTCATCATCGCGATCGGGATGTAGAGGTGGTGGGCGCCGAGGACGCGGCGGAACTGCGCCAGCGTACGGCCGGAGAGCTCGCGCGCCTCCGCCGCGCGCCCCGCCAGCCGCAGGTACACCGAGAGGTTGTTGGCGCCGGCCAGCGTCACCGGGTGGTCCTCGCCCAGGTAGTCGCGGTACCGCAGCAGCGCCCGCTCGGCCAGCGGGATCGCCCGGCCGGTGTCGCCGAGCGCGTTGAGGTCGCTGGCCAGGTTGGTGGCGGCGGCCAGGGTGTCGGGGTGCTCGGCGCCGTTGATGTCCAGGTAGCGCTGGTAGATGTCCTCGTCGATCTCCAGGGCCTCGTGGTACCGGCCGGCCCGGCGCAGCGCCACGGCGAGGTTCTTGCGGGCGCGCAGGGTGTCGGTGTGGCCGTCGCCGATGGTCTGCTGGTAGATCCGGACGGTCTCCTCCAGCAGGTCCAGGGCCTCCCGCAGCCGCCCGGTCTCGCGCAGGTCGCGGGCGTAGTTGGAGGCGGAGGAGAGCGCGTAGAGGCTGTGCGCGCCGAGCGCGTCGCGCTGCTGGAGGTAGTTGCTGCGGTGCCGTTCCAGGGCGGCCCGGCGGTCGCCGGCCAGGTAGTCGGAGACGGCGAGGTTGTTGGTGATCATCAGGGTGCGCGGGTGGTCCGGACCGAGGGTGCGCCGGGCGGCGTCCAGGGTGCGGCGGTCGAGCGCCCGGGCCTCGTCGTAGCGGCCGAGGAAGCGCAGGTCGGCGCCGAGGCTATTGGCGACGGCGAGGGTGTGGGAGTGCTCCGGGCCCAGGGTCGCGGTGAAGCGGTCCAGGATGTCCCGGTCCATCTCGTACGCCTCCTGGAGGGCGCCCTGGGAGCGGCGGATGTTGCTCAGCTGGGTGCGCAGCATGAGCGTCTGGGCGTCGTTGTCGACGTCGAAGTCGGGCCCGCCGTAGCCGTCCTGGCGCCAGTGCTCCAGGGTGCGCTCGGCCAGTTCCCGGCCGGACTCGTGCAGGCTGCGCTTCCACTGGTAGCGGACCGAGTCGATGATCCACTGCCGGACGTCCTCGTCGGCGCTGTCGAGCGCCCCGGACGGCCAGAGGTGGGGCAGCAGTTCGGCGTACTCGGCCCAGTTCGCGGGCACGTCCGGGTCGCCGGGGTTGGCGGTGGCGAGCGCGGCGTGGACGACGCCGCGCAGTTCGGCCCGCCGGTCCTCCTCGACCTGGTCCCGCAGCACGGCCTGGACGAGCCGGTGCACGGTGATGGTCTCGCTGCCCTGGTCGGTGCGGGCGAGCCCGAACCGGTTGATGGCGCGCAGGAACTCGCCGATCGCGAGCTTGTCGCGGGGCGCGCGCGGGGGCAGCCGCAGGGCGCGGGTGACGGCCCGGCTGTAGAGCAGCCGCATCGGGATGGCGTCCGGGCCGAAGAAGGCGCAGATCTCCAGGATCTGGGCGGCCGGGGCGTTCATCCGGCGCAGTTCCTCGACCGAGATGCGCCAGGTCGCCGCGGCCGAGTGCGGGTAGTCGGCGGCGCGCAGCCGGGTGCGTTCCAGCATCTCGGTGAGCTCTTCGTCGAGCAGTTCGAGGTAGGTGGCGATCGGCATCGACGTCTCCTGGAGCCAGACGGCGGCCTGGCCGACGGCGAGCGGGAGGTCGCCGAGGCGGTGCGCGACCTGGTCGGCGTCCTCGGAGGAGAGGCCGCCGTTGAAGCGGCGCAGCAGCCGGACGCTCTCCTCGCGGAGGAAGACGTCGACCTCCACCAGGCCGGCGTGCCGGGCCCAGCCCTGGTTGCGGGAGGTGATCAGCACGTGCCCGCCGGAGGAGCCGGCCGGCTGCCAGGGGGCGAGTTCCTCGGGGGTGCCGGCGTTGTCGAAGACGAGCAGCCAGCGGCGGTACGGCTGGCCGCGGCGCAGCGCGTCGAGCACGGTGGCGGCGGTGTGGGCGACGTCGTCGCTGGTGGGCACGCCGAGCCGGGGCGCGAGTTCGGCGAGCTTCTGCGGGATGTTGGCGGGCTCCTCGGCGGGCACCCACCAGACCACGTCGTAGGCGGCCTTGAAGCGGTGCGCGTACTCGGCGGCGATCTGGGACTTGCCGGCGCCGCCGAAGCCGTAGAGCACCTGGCTGAGCACGGCGGCGGGCCCGCCGGTGAAGCGGTTGCGGAGCAGTTCCAGGAGCTTGCCGCGGCCGATGAAGGCGGCGTTGCGCGAGGGCGCGTCCTGGACCTGCGGGGCGGTGCCGGGGAACCGCGCCGGGGCGGCGAACTCCCCGCTGTCGGTGTCGGACTGGCGGCTGCTGCCGGGCGGCGGGCCGAGTTCGGCGTAGAGCTGGGACTCGGCGCCGACCGCGGAGGAGCGGACCAGGTCGGGCGCGGGCTGCCCGGCGAACGGGCGGGGCACCGGCTCGTCCGAGTCCTGGAGCCGGAAGGCGACCAACGCCGGTGAGCCGGAGGCCAGTTCGCGCCCCTGGAGGAGCTGCCAGACCTCGGCGGCCCGGGGCAGCGCGGTGTACTCGGGCGAGAGCAGCGCGAGCAGCCGGCCCTGGCCGTCGACCGGCCCGGCGACCTCGGGCGGCCGGGAGCCGGAGTACGGTTCGGCGGCGCTGTGCAGGGAGGTCTGGTAGCCGAAGCGGGTGAGCGTCCCGGCGGCCCACTCGGCCCACATCCGGTCCTCGGGCGCGTAGCTGACGAACACCTGGCGCGGCACCGCGCGGGCGGAGCGCAGGTAGGCGCCGTACAGCCGGCGGCGGGCCTCGGCGGTGAGCGGGCGCAGGGTGCGGACCCGGCCGTCGGTGATCCAACCCGCCAGCCGTTCGAAGGCGTTGAGCAGGCTGCGGGCCTCCTGCGGCCGGTCGGCGACGGTGGCGGGCACCTCCTCGTAGGCGTAGAAGGGCTTGTACGGCACCTCGACGTCGGCCCAGTAGGCGGCCCGGCGGTCGCCGGCCAGCCAGCGGCCGAGGTAGGGGGCGAAGGCCTCGCGGGCGTAGTCGCGGCCGGCCTCCAGGCGCTCCTGCTCGGCGTCCTCGACCCGCATCGGCACCGGCAGGACCCGGATCGCCCGCTCCTCGGCCTCGGCGATGGCGCGGGCGGCGTCGACGCCGCCGCGGATGTTCTGGACGCTGAAGGTGAAGCAGTCCACCACGGTGTCGGGCATCAGGACCGTGCAGATGCCGGAGGTGTCGCTGACGCCGGTGCGGCTGTCGATGAGCACGTAGTCGTAGCCGCGGGCCCAGCGTTCGCGCAGCTCGCGCAGGAACTCGCCGCCGCGGATGTCCCGGCCGTAGTAGAAGCTGCGCCAGTTGAAGCTGGTGACGGCCGCGCCGTAGGCGGCGTTCTGCCGGCCGGCGGGAAGGAAGTCGAGCCGGCCGCCGGGCGGCAGGTCGAGGGCGAGGCCGCAGACGTAGCCGTCCAGGCGCCCGGGCTCGTCCAGCCAGTCGGCCGGGGACTGCCCGACCGGCCCGGTGGCGGAGGGCAGCGCCTGCTTGACGTAGGAGCGCAGCAGGTCGATCAGGCCGTCGGTGGAGTGCAGTTCCGGGTCGACCAGCAGCGGGTGGTAGTACCGGTGGAGGCCGGGCGCCTCCAGGTCCCAGTCGACGACCAGGACGCGCAGGCCGCGGCTGGCGAGGATCCAGCCGACGTTGGCGAGCGCCATGGTGCGGCCGGTGCCGCCCTTGAAGGAGTAGAACGTGACGACCGATCCCGGTCCGCCGCGCTCCGGCTCCGCGCCGGGCTCAGTGGTCATCGTGCTTCTCCCCCCTCAGCGGGGCGGCGGTGTCCTTGCCCCGGCTCTGGTGCGGCAGGTCCGTGGAACCCGGGAGGCCCCGGTCGGTGCGTGCGGGCCCCTGGCGGGGCCCCGGCGGTCCGGCCGGGATGGCCAGTCCGGGCATCGCCGGGCCGGTGTCCGGGCCGGTGTCCGGGCCGCCGCCCGGACCGAAGCCGAAGGCGCCGCCGCCATCGTCCCCCCAATCCAGGTTGTCGTCCATGAGCTTGTTCTGAGCGACCGTCACCATGATGGTGAGGTCGCTGTCGAAGCTCTCCCGGCTCACTTTGACCCGGAACAAGTGCTCCAGGTCGCTCCGGCGCAGCCAGTTGCGCCGGAAGACGTCGCGCACGCCCGCCCAGAGCGCGTCGCGCTCCGGCCCGTCGGCCGGGTCGTCGCTGCCGGCGGGCACCATCACCCCGGTGACCGGGTGGTTCTGCTCGTCGTACGCGCGCAGCGCGGAGCGGTACCGCTCGCCGCCGGCCACCCACGGGTCCACCAGCAGGATGCTCACCTGGCTGTCCTCGCGGGCCTGGTCGAGCTTCTCGGCGAGCGCGGTGTCGACCTCCTCCAGCGTGGTGGTGTGCCCGGCACCGGTGATCACCTGCTGGGCGCGGGCCGCCAGGGACGGCTGGACGGGCGGGTGGTACGGCGCCCAGTGCCACGGCTTGGCGCCGTACCAGCCGCCCGCGCGGGAGTCGCCCGCGGCCGCCTCCGGGGCCCGGCCGGCCGCGATGAACAGCCGCACCATCCCGGGGCTGGAGGCCACCGGCGGCGCCGCCGGGGGCGGGAAGTAGCCGCGTACGGCGCCGAGGTCGAACTCGGGCAGCACGCCGAGCCGGCGCGCGGCCGCGTCCCGGACCCGCTCCGCGACCACCCGGACGACCTGCTCGTACGCCCCGCCCTGCGCGGTGCGCAGCAGGGCCCGCAGGCCGTACCGGGCGTAGGCCTCGCCCATGTCCGGCTGGGCCCACTGGATCTTGTTCACCTCGTCGGCCAGGCCGCCCGGCTCGACGGGCTCCCAGAGCACCGGGACGAGCGCCGGGATGAGCTCCCCGGTGTCCTCGTGGTGGCGCCGGACCCGGCCGCGGAAGGCGGTCCACTCCTTGCCGCAGTAGAGGCTGGCGAAGTAGGCCGGGGAGTAGAGCGCGACCATGGTCCGGCTGCGGCCGAGCATCGTCGCCAGCTTCTCCGCCCAGTCGTCGCCCAGCCGCAGCCGCTCGGTGTCCCGGTAGGCCAGCTCCTCGATGCGCACGCCCGTACCGACCAGCCGGCCGAGCTCGTCCCGCAGGTCGTTGAAGAACTGGTTGACGAAGGCGTCCTCGGCCTCGTAGTCCCGACGCGCGTAGCTGAAGAAGAAGTACGGCCGGTGCTGTTCGTGCTCCATCACCTGTTCCCCCCGTGCCCGACGGTCCGCGACGGCGCTGGTTTCATACCCCAGCATGTCGCGAACTCCACCGCCAGTGCAGGGGAGTTGGGGGATTCGGCGGCCGCGTGGGGTTTAGCCGGTGGCCAGGCGCACTCCCCCGACCGGGGGCGCTCCGGCGCTCGGGGGCGCGCCGACGGGGGCGCGGGCGCCCGTCGGGCCCGACACGCCGGGCGAGGGGCGCGGACGGTGAACGGAGGGCG
>NZ_LFVW01000585.1:0-7174 GCF_001182915.1 Kitasatospora sp. MY 5-36 | reverse complement strand
GGCCCCGCCGTGCCCGAGGGCGCACGCACGACCCGTGCGGGCCCCGGTCGCACGCCCCTCCCCGGCGGTACGAGCCGTCGCGCCGGAGACCGCCGCCGGCCGACCCGGCAGGGGCGGGGAGCCGGCACCGCCGACGCCCTCCACCGGCAGCCCGACCAGCAGGGAAAGACCGCGATGACGACCGCCCACGAGCTCCGCGAGCTCCACGCGAAGGGCCTGCGCGAGCACCTCGCCCCCGCCCTGCGCGCCCTGGGCCTCACCGGGTGGCGCCGGACCTTCAGCCTGCCGGACGAGACCCACTGGCTGCTGCTCGGCCTGGTCGAGCGCCCCGCCGCCGACCGGGTGCCCTTCACCTTCGACCTCAGCGTGGTCCGCCGCACCGACTGGACCGTCGCGGACCTCCCCGGCCACCGGCCCGACCCGCGCACCCGGTACGGCTTCGAGGCCTGGCGGGCCAGGATCGGCGAGGTGCTGCCGGTCGGCGAGGACGTCTGGTGGGAGGTGCTGCCCGGGCCGCGCTGGCAGCTCCCGCTGGACGACGCCGTCGCCGCCGTCCGCCACTACGGCCTGCCCGAACTGCGGCGCCGGGCCGAGGCGGACCGCGCTCCCACCGGCGAGACGTACCTCCTCCCCACCGAGCTGGAGACGGTCAACGCCGCGCTGGAGGCCGCCTCGGTGGCCCGGGTGCGGCGCGCCGAGCTGGCCGACAAGGCCCTGCTGCTGACCGGCGCCTGGACCCGGGGCGACGGCGTCGCCCGGACCGTCCTGGCGGGTGTCGCGCGGGGCTTCCTGTCCGCCGGGGACGAGCGCTTCCGCACCGTCCGCTGCCTGGACACCCTGGGCCGCGAGCTGTGGACCTTCCCCGCCGAGGACTAGGGCCGCCCGGGAGCGGAAAGCCGCAGGTCGGAGGCGGTGTCACGGCGCTCACCATGACAACTGTCACGCGGATGACGCAACGGACGGCACTGCTCTGACGGAGGGTCGGACGGAAAGACTGGAGGCACGACGCGGGCAGCGGCCCGCGGCCACCAGCCGGGGAGGAACCCACCGTGAGCCAGACCGTCAGTGCCGCCGCCGTCACCAGCACCGTCGCTTCCCCGGTCGCCGCCCCGATCGCCGCCGTCACCGGAACCGCCGCCACCGGCGCCGCCCACGCCAAGGCCCCCAACCCGCTGGTCTCCGGGCTCCGCCCGCTCGCCCTCGACGTGGTCGCCCCGCTGGCCGGCTACTACCTGCTGCACTCGGCCCTCGGCCTGAGCGAGTTCGCCGCGCTGGCCTGGAGCACCGCCTTCCCGGCCGCCCGGACCGTCCTCGGCCTGCTGTCCGAGCGCAGGCTCAACCTGTGGGCCTCCCTGATGCTGGCCGTCAACCTGGCGGGCCTGGCGCTGACCTTCGTCACCGGCGACGCCCGGATGATGATCGCCAAGGACGGCGGGCTGAGCGGCACCGTGGCGGTGGCGATCCTGGTCTCCGCGCTGATCGGCCGGCCGGTGATGACCCCGGTGCTGATGCCCTTCGTCACCAAGGGCCGACGGGAGCGCGCCGCCGCCTGGCAGCGCCTGGTCGAGGGCCGGGCGGCCGGGTCTCGGGCCTTCCACCGCCACGAGCGCCTGTTCTCGGCCATCTGGGGCACCGCACTGCTGGCCGAGTGCGCGGCCCGGGTGGTCGGCGCCTTCACCCTGCCGGTGTCGACCATGGCCTGGCTGTCCACCGTCTTCCTGGTCGGCGCGATCGTGGGCGGTTCGATGCTCGGTCAGATCGCGGTCGAGCCGATGGAGCGGCTGGTCGGCGCCGAGGCCGAGGCCCCGACCGCCGCCTGAGCGGGCGGCCGCTCCTCCCGCTTCCTTCTCTGAACAGCCGGTTCCCGGGACTCGAACAGCGAGGAACCATCCGGATCTCCCGGGAGTCGTTCATAACGAGGGGGTAACGGGACCCCCGACGAGGAAACGGGGAGCCCCATGAACCGGACGACGCACGCGCCGAGCAGTACCGAGGACCGCACGCTCGTCTGGGACGGCTGCCTGAACGTCCGCGACCTGGGCGGACTGCCCACCACCTCCGGTCGGCTCACCGCCCGGGGCGCGATAGTCCGGGCGGACAACCTGGACCGCCTCACCGCCGAGGGCTGGGACGCCCTCCTCGACCACGGTGTCCGTACCGTGGTCGACCTGCGCAACGCCGAGGAGTACAAGCCGCTCCTCCCGCTCCCCGACGGCGTCGAGCTGATCCGCGTCCCGCTGGACGAGCTGGCCGGCCCCGCCTGGTGGGAGGCCCACGGACAGCTGGACGGCACCCCGCTCGCGCTCCGCCCGTACCTGGACCACTGCCCGCACGCCGCCGCCGCGCTGGTCTCCGCGATCGCCGGCGCCCGCCCCGGCGGCGTGGTCGTGCACTGCGGCGCCGGCCGTGACCGCACCGGCCTGGCCGCCCTGCTGCTGCTCGCCCTGGCCGGGGTCGACCGGGACGCGATCGCCGGGGACTACCTGCTGAGCGGCCCCAACATCCGCCCGCTGTACGGGATGCTGGGCCTGCCGGACCCGTTCCGCCGGATCGACGCGGCGCTCGCCGAGGCCGGGACCACCGCCGAGGCCGCGCTGGCGGCGGCGCTCGACGGGTTCGACCCGGACGGCTACCTGCTCGCGGCGGGTGTCGCGCCCGAGCGGATCGCCGCCGTCCGGGAGCGACTGCTGCCGGACGCCTGAGGGCGCCGGAACACCGCCCGCGAATAGCGTCAACCGATGGTTGACGATCCCCGGATCGACAACCTACGGTTGACGCATGGAGAATCCCGTTGTTCCCAACAGCACTCCGCTGCGCCTCGACGACCTGATCGCCGCGATCAAGAAGGTCCACCCCGACGCGCTCGACCAGCTCTCCGACGCGGTCATCGCCGCCGACCACCTCGGCGACCTCGCCGACCACCTCATCGGCCACTTCGTCGACCAGGCCCGCCGCTCCGGCGCGTCCTGGACCGACATCGGCCGCAGCATGGGCGTCAGCAAGCAGGCCGCCCAGAAGCGCTTCGTCCCCAAGGACCCGGGCACCCCCAACGACCTCGACCCCAGCCAGGGCTTCAGCCGGTTCACCCCCCGGGCCCGCAAGGTCGTGGTGGCCTCACAGGAGGAGGCCCGCAAGGCGGGCAACCCCGAGATCACCACGGAGCACCTGCTGCTCGGCCTGATCACCGAGCCCGAGGGCATCGGCGCGAAGGCGCTCGCCGCCCAGGGCGTCACCCCGGAGGCCCTGCGGGCGGTGGCTGGCGCCGCCCTGCCGGCCGCCGCCGCCGAACTGCCCGCACTGATCCCGTTCGACGCCGAGAGCAAGAAGGCGCTGGAACTGACCTTCCGCGAGGCGCTCAAGCTCGGGCACAACTACGTCGGCACCGAGCACATCCTGCTCGCGCTGCTGGAGCAGGAGAACGGCCAGGGCGTGCTGGCCGGGCTGAAGGTCGACAAGTCGGAGGCGGAGACCTTCGTCGCGGAGGCGATCGCCGCCGTCATCGCCGCCCGGAACACGGAGTCCGATCCTCAGCAGTGAGCCGCCGGAGCCCTGCGCCGGACGGAACTCCCGCCCGGCGCAGGGCACTTCCGCCCAGCACCCGGCTCGGCCCCCGGCGCAGAACCCGGCGCGGAACGGGTCGGCAGTCGGATCAGAAGCCGGAGACGTGGGTGGTGACGATACGGACCCGACCGTCGGCCGCCGCCTCCAGCGCCGCCCGCAGCCGGGCCGAACGGGCCGGGCCGAGCAGGTCCAGCGCCTCCTCGACGGCGGCCCAGCGGTAGTCGTCCAGCTCACCGGCCGGGACGGTCACGGGGGTGCCGTCCGGGACGGTGCCGAAGTCGAACATGAAGTGCTGGGCGGGGTGGTCGAGTTCGGCCGAGGCGTGGGTCCAGGAGATGGCCAGCAGGTCGCCCGCCGCCTGGACGATCCCGGTCTCCTCCTCCAGCTCCCGCACGGCGCACTCGACCGGGCCCTCGCCGAGGTCGATCGTGCCGCCCGGGAACTGCCAGTGCTCGCGGTACCCGGCCTTCACGATCAGGATCCGGCCGGACTCGTCCCGCAGCAGGCAGCCCGCCGCCGCGTAGATCCGGGGCAGGGACGCCAGCCATTCCTCACGGGACTTCAAGGGCTCAGCCGTCACGGTGCTTCTCCTGGGGCAGGGCGGTTCGGTCGTCCCACTCTGCCACCGGACGCCGGACCCGAGCGGCGGATTCGCCCCCGGACCGATGAGTCGGCGGCGCCGCGACGGTCCAACCCGCATGAGGACCACACCGTACGACGCCGTACTGACCTGTGACCTGGGCGCGCTGACCGCCCCCGACCTCGCCCTCGTCGACGCCCTCGCCCGGCTCCGGCTGGCCGCCGCCCGGCACCGGGTGGGCGTGGTGCTGCTGAACGCGAGCGGCCCGCTGCGGGAGCTGCTCGTGTTCAGCGGGCTCGCGGCGCTGTTCCCGGGGCCGGACGGTCCACTGGCCGCCGACCCGCTGACCGGCACCCCGATCGACGACGACCCGATGGCCGACGACCCGATCGACGACGATCCGCTGGACGACGCGGCCCTGGTGGAGCTACTCGGCCGCCAGCCGGGGCGGGAGGCCGAAGAGCGGGAAGAGCGCCTCGGTGTCCAGGAAGTTGGTGACCCCGGTGATCCGGCCCCCTGACACCTCCAGCGTGATCAGCGACCACGGTTCGTACCCGCCCGCCGGGCTCGGCCGGTACTGGCCGAAGGCCCGGGCACCGTTGGCCGTCACCGGGACCAGCCGGGAACCGCGGCAGCCGTGCCCGGGGCCCAGCATCCAGTCGCGGATCTCCTCCTGCCCGCGCAGCCACATCGAGAACGGCGGCATGTTGAGCGTGACGTCCTCGTGCAGCAGCGCGGCGAGGCCGTCCATGTCGTACGCCTCGAAGGCGCGGACGTAGCGGTCCAGCAGCGCGCGGTGGTCCTCGTCCAGCGCGGGGGCCGGCCGGACCGCCGGGGCGTCGGTGGCGAGCACCGCCCGGGCGCGCTGGAGCGCGCTGTTGACCGAGGCCACCGTGACACCGAGCAGTTCGGCCACCTCGGCGGCCTTCCAGCCGAGCACCTCGCGCAGGATCAGCACCGCCCGCTGCCGGGGCGCGAGCCGCTGGAGCACGGCGACGAAGGCCAGCTTCACCGACTCCCGCTGGGCGGCCACCTCGGCCGGATCCCCCGTCTCGGGCAGCACCCGGCCGTCCGGCGCCGGGCCGATCCACGTCACCTCGGGCAGCTGGGTGCCGTGCGCGGCGGCCACCGTGACCGGGCCGGCCAGGTCCATCGGCCGGGCCCGGCCGTTGCGGCCGTTCAGCGCGTCCAGGCAGACGTTGGTGGCTATTCGGTACAGCCAGGAGCGCAGCGCGGCCCGCCCCTCGAAGCCCCGGTGCCCGCGCCAGGCGCGGACCATGGTCTCCTGCACCGCGTCCTCGGCCTCGAAGACCGAGCCGAGCATGCGGTAGCAGTAGCCGGTCAGCTCGGTGCGGTACCGCTCCAGTTGGAGCTCGACCGGCTCCTCCGTGATCACGTCGGCCATCGTGCGCCCGCCCCCGTCGTCCTGCCGTGTGCCCTGGTGAACGCGACGAACGTAGCGCACCCCACTGACAGCGGCGCTCGCGACCGGGTTCGGCCGCTCCGGCCGCCCGGGAGCGGCGGGGCTCAGTGCTGCCCGTACGCCTGGCCGGAGCCGAAACCGGTGGTCACCAGCTTCCACAGGGTGGGGAACTCCTCGCCGGTGATGCCGGTCGGATTGAGCCCGATGACCACGCTGCGGGAGAAGTCGCGGGTGGCGAAGACGCCGGTGGTGTAGCCGGGCCGGGAGCCGTTCTTGCCCCAGACCTCGGTGCCGTTCGGCAGGACGGTGCGCAGCAGGCCGGCCGTGCTGTAGCAGGCGTGCCCGGCGGTCGGGCCGATCTCGCAGTTCTTGTTGTGGTCGTTCGGCAGCTCCGGGACGGCGAACACCTCGGCCTGCTGGGCGGGCCGCAGCAGCCGGCCGCGGTAGAGCGCCTCGAAGAACCGCTCCAGGTCGGCGGCGGAGGAGATCATGCCGCCCTCGGCCCACGGGTACGGGCTCTGCTCGGTGACGTCCACCCGGGCGGTGCTGCCGTCGGCGTTCCGGACGTCCACGTAGCCGGTGGCGTGCGGGCCGCGGATGGTCAGGTCGTCGGCGGCCGGGACGTAGGTGGCGTGCAGGCCGAGCGGGCCGGTGATGCGCCGCCGCACCTGGTCGGCGTAGTCGTCGCCGGTGACCTTCTCGATCACCAGCGCGGCGACGAAGTAGTTGTTGCCGTTGTACTGCTGGGCGGCGCCGGGCTCGAAGCTCCTCGGCTGGGTGAGCATGTCCGCCACCACCTGCTGCGGGCTGTAGGAGACCGCCTTGTGCGCGGCGAACCACGCCGTGCTGCCGTCCCCGGAGGTCATCCCGCCGCCCCCGGGCAGGCCGCTGGTGTGGTTGAGCAACTGCCGTACGGTGACCGGCGGGTAGCCGGCCGGCAGCAGTCCGGGCAGGTACTGCTGGACGGTGCCGTCCAGGTCGACCCTGCCCTCGCCGGCGAGCTGGAGCAGCACCGTCGCGGTGAACACCTTGGTGACGCTGCCGATCCGGAACCGGGCGTTCGTCGGCACGTCCTCCCCCGAGGTGCCGCGCCACCGGGCGTCCTGGCCGCCGACCCGGACCAGCGCGCCGGTGACGCCCGCGGGCAGCGAGTGGAGGGTCTCGGCGAGCGACTCCCAGTCCAGCGGGCCGGGGCGGGCCGTGGCGGAGGCGGTGGTGTCGACGGCACTCAGGGAGGTGCCCGGGGAGGCGGCCGCGGCCAGGGCCGGGGTCGCGGCGCCGATCGTGGCGACGCCGACGGTGGCGGCGGCGAGCAGCGCGCCGGTCGCCACGAGGACGGACCAACGACCGGTACGGGCAGGGCTGTTCATGGGGAGTCTCTCCAACGGCGGCTCGCCCGGCGGGTATCGGGCCGCCCTGATCGGCGGCCCGCCCGGCCGACGGCGGCTCGGGCACTCGGACAGGAGAGAGTCTTCGGGACGGACTCGGGCCGCGGCATCCGGGAACGGCCCCGAACCTTCCCCGAGTACACCCCTGACCACACGTCAGGGATCAAGGGATCGCGGGTCGGGGGCGGGCGTCGGGGATCGCGGGTCGGGGGCGGGCGCGGG
>NZ_LFVW01000584.1:0-7180 GCF_001182915.1 Kitasatospora sp. MY 5-36 | reverse complement strand
GGCTCGGTCCGGATCCCGGCCGCCGCCTGCGGCGTGGTCGGCCTCAAGCCCAGCCGGGGCCGGGTGACGACCGCCCCCGGCACGGACGCCTTCGGGCTGGCCACCGCCGGCCCGCTGGCCCGGACGGTGCTGGACGCGGCCCTCCTGCTGGACGTCATGGCCGGCAGCGTCCCGGGCGACGGCAGCACCCTGCCCGCCTCCCCCGCCGGCCACTTCAGGGCCTGCGCCGAACGTGAGCCCGGCCCGCTGCGGATCGGCGTCCTGCCCCGGACGGACGGGTGGCACCCGGAGGCCGCACTGGCCTCCCGCCGCACCGCCGACCTGCTCGCCGACCTCGGCCACCGGGTGGAGGAGGCCCCGCCGTTCGACCCGGCCGAGTACGTGCCGGACTTCAGCGTGCTGTGGAGCGTGCTGGCCGCCGCCGTGCCCGTCCCGCCGGAGCGGGAGGACCGGCTGCTGCCGCTGACCCGCTGGCTGCGCGCCCGGGGCAACGAGCACAGCGCGGTCCGGCTGGCCGCGGCGATGGCCTCGCTGACCGCCACCGCCCGGACGATCTGCCACCGGTACGACCGCTTCGACGCGGTGCTGAGCCCCACGACGGACCAACCGCCGCTGCCGGTCGGGTCGTTGGCCGACCCGGACGACCCGGAGCGGACCTACGCCCGGATGCTCGCCGTCACCCCGCGTACGCCGGTGGCGAACCTCACCGGCCGGCCGTCGATCAGCCTGCCGCTGCACTGGACCCCGGACGGACTGCCGATCGGCGTGATGCTGACCGCCCGGCTCCACCAGGAGGGCCTCCTGCTCTCCCTCGGCGCCCAGCTGGAACGGGCCCGGCCCTGGCACCACCAGGCCGCCCGGCAGGCGGCCGTCCTGGAGCGGGCGACCGGGCAGAACACGGCGCGGCCCGAGCGGGGGACGCGGTGAAGCGCGGACAGCTGGCCTTCCTGACCGGCACCCACATCGTCAACGACCTCTACCAGGGCGCCGTCCCGGCCCTGCTGCCCTTCCTGATGTCCCAGCGGCACTACAGCTACACCGCCGTCTCCGGCATCGCCCTGGCCGCGAGCGGCCTGTCCAGCGTGGTCCAGCCGCTGTTCGGCCTGCTGGTCGACCGCCGCCCCCGCGGCTGGCTCATCCCGGCCGGCTTCCTCACCGCCGCGGCCGGGATCACCGGCGCCGCCCTCGCCGACAGCTACCCGCTGACCTGGCTCTTCGCCGCGCTGGCCGGCATCGGCATCGCCGCCTACCACCCGGCCGCCACCAACCAGGCCCGGGTCGCCGGCGGACAGTCCCAGCGGGCGATGAGCCTGTTCTCCGTCGGGGGCACCCTCGGCGCCTCGCTGGCACCGGCCCTGGTCACCCTCGTGGTCGGCGCGTACGGCCTGGGCGGCAGCTGGCTGCTGGCCGTCCCGGCGCTGGTGACGGCCCTGCTGTGGGCCGCGCAGGGCCGCTGGCTGCGGTACCGCGGCCACACCCCGGCGACCCCGTCGGCCGCCCGGGGCGCGGCGACGAGCGCCCACCGCGACGACTGGCGGGCGTTCGGACGCCTCGCCGCGACCACCGTCGCCTGGTCGATCCCCTACGTGACCGTCACCTCGATGCTCGCCCTCCACATCCAGCGCGACCTCCACGGCTCGACGGGAACCGGCGCCGCCGCACTGACCCTGCTCACCCTGGCCGGGGCAGCCGGCACCCTGCTCGGCGGCTGGCTCGGCGACCGGCACGGACGGATGACCCCGATCCGCACCGGCTACCTGCTGGCCGTCCCCGCCCTGGCCGCCGTGGCCTTCGCACCCTCCGTCGCGGTCGCCATGGCCGGCGCGGTGGCGTTCGGACTGGCCATGTTCCTGCCCTTCGCCCCGCAGGTGACACTCGCCCAGGACTACCTGCCCACCCGGCCCGGCACCGCCAGCGGGCTGACCCTCGGACTCGCCATGTCCGTGGGCGGCCTCGCCGCACCGGCGCTCGGCGGCCTGGCCGACGCCCACGGCCTGCGGACCGTCCTCGCCCTGGTCCTCGGCGTGCTGGCGCTCGGACTCGGCTCCGCGCTGCGGCTGCGCGACCGCGTACTGCCGGAGGCGGGGCCGGAGCAGGGGCCGGAACCGGCCCCGGAACGGGTGAACGAGCAGGCCGCCACGGGTGCGGCACCCGGAGGACGATAGGGTCGTCCTCATGACTGTTCGCCCGGTACGCCATCGCTCACTGGTGGAGGAAGCCACGGCCGAGCTGCGCCGACTGATCGGCACGGGCGAGTGGCCGGTCGGCAGCAAACTGCCCGGTGAGGTGGAGCTGAGCCGACTCCTCGGAGTCGGCCGGACCACCTCGCGCGAGGCGGTCCGGGTGCTGATCGCCGACGGCCAGCTGCGCGCCCGTCAGGGCTCGGGCACGTACGTGGCCGCCGCCGCCCCGGTCTCGGAGTTCGACCGGGAGCTGCGGCGCTCGGAGGTCTTCGACGTGTACGAGGTCCGGGCGGCGCTGGAGGTGGAGGCGGGCCGGCTGGCCGCGCAGCGGCGCACCGAGGCGGACGTCGCCGCGCTCCGGGCGGCGCTGGCCGCCCGCGACGCGGCCGCCGACCCGGCCGAGCTCGTCGAGACCGACCTGGAACTGCACCGCCAGGTCGTCCGGGCGGCGCACAACCCGGTGCTCATCCGCCTCTTCGACTCCTTCGTCGACGCGCTGCGCGAAGCGGCCGGCCACGTGGTGGCCGACAACCGGCTCCACGACGGCGTCGAAGCGGAGGGCATCACCCACGCGCACCGCACCCTGGTCGAGGCGATCGCCGCGGGCGACCCGGACGCCGCCGTCGCGGCGACCCAGGCCAACCTGGACCACACCCTCGACAGACTGCGCGCCACGGGCACCGGCCCGCGCTGAGCCGGCCGCACCCGCGCCCGACCGCCTCGGGCCCGGAAGGCCGGTGTCCGGTCGTGCTGTCGTTAGGCCCCCGGGTCCGGCGGTTCCTACCGACAGGAGCCGCCGGACCCGTCCTCGTCGCCGAGCCGAACCTGGCTCCCCGCTGAGGAGTTGCCCACCGAGGCCAGGTAGGCGGCGGTCAGCTCGGGGGTGGCCAGCCAGGCGGCGTAGTCGCGCGCTTCGGCGTAGGTGTTGGCGAGCCGGCGGCCGACCTCCGGGTGTTCGGCGGCGGCCGCGAACACCCCCTGGAGGTGGTCCGGCACGGTCAGCATCGCGGCGGTGAACTCGACGCTGTGGCGGGCCTGTTGCTGCCAGAACCGCTCGGCGGTGCGGCACATCCAGTCGGCCGTGTACGGGGCGTCGCCGTGCTCCACGACGGCCCGGCGATAGGCCTCGGCCGCCCGGGCGGCGTTGTTGGCGCCCTGCCCGGCGATCGGGTCGGTCACCACCACCGCGTCGCCGAGGCCCAGCACGTGGACGGCGTCCACGCCCGAGCCGAGCTCCGCCACCGCGCGCCGGACCACCGGGGTGACCGCGCCGAACAGCCCGGCCCCGGCGTCGGTCGGCTCGGCCCCCGTCCAGAGCTCGGCTTCCCAGGGCAGGTACTCGGCCAACAACTCGCGGATCCGGGCCAGTTGGACGTCCGGCGGCGGGGCGTCGCCGAACGCGTCCAGCGGTCCGCCGGGCAGCGCCTCCCAGAGCAGGATGTCGCAGGGGCCGGAGAGGGTGAGCGCCGGCTGCAGGTACAGCTCGCCGAGGCCGGGCAGGGCGTTCATCCGGGCCCTCGGCCCGGCGGCTGGGTCCGGCGAGCCGACGCCGTGCGCGTACAGGCAGGACAGCGCCCGCTGCGGCCCGTCGAACGGCGAGCGGCCGGCGTCGCGCTCGAAGATCCCGGACAGGGCGCCGCGGCCGGCCGCGACCACGGTCAGCTCGTGCCGACGGGCCAGCTCGTGCAGCCCGCCGCGGTCCAGCGTGCGGTACTCGACCACGCCGCCGCGCTCAGCCAGCAGTTCCAGCCAGCCGGCCAGCTTGAGCCGCTGGTCCACCGACTGGGCGGGCTCGTCCAGCGTCATGGTGTACTCCAGCGCCCGCACGCCGGGGGGCGCCGCCAGCACCGCCTCCACCGAGGAGACGGCCGGTGCCCGCTCCGCCCAGAGGTCCAGCCCGGCCGCCGCCTCGATCCGCAGGGCGGGGCCGAACATCGCCTGGGTGGACAGCACCCGGCCGCCGCGCAGCTGCTCCGGGGTGCGCTCGGCGACCAGCGTCACCCGGTACCCGTCCGCCACCAGCCCGAGCGCGAGTTGGAGGCCGGCCTGGCCAGCTCCGACGACGGCGATCCGGCGCACGCTGCCTCCTGGTGGTCTGTTGACGGTCCGTCAAGCAGGCACAGTAGTCGAGCGGGCGCGCTCCGGTCACCGGTGGCGGGCGCATCCGTTCGAAGGAGGCGGCGGCGTGCGGACCGCGCCGCCGCCCCGGCAACCCGGGGTGCCCCGGGCCGGCTCAGCCGCGCAGGTGCGCGGTGAGCACCTCCACCACGTCGTGGGTCCGGTCGGCCAGGTAGAAGTGCCCGCCCTGGAAGACCCGCAGGTCGAAGGGGCCGGTGGTGTGCCGCTCCCACTGGCCGACCTGGTCGACGGTGGCGTGCGCGTCGGACTCCCCCGCCAGGGCGGTGATCGGCAGCGACACGGTCGCGTCCGGGGTGCTGCAGTAGGTCTCGACGGCCATGTAGTCGGCCCGCAGGCTCGGCAGGACCAGCTCGCGCAGGCCGGGCACGGCGAAGATCCGGTCGTCCGTGCCGCCGAGCGCGGAGATCTCGGCGAGCAGTTCGTCGTCCGGCAGCTGGTGGACCCTGGTCGTCCGGGGCAGCGAGGGCGCACGGCCGGCCGAGACGACCAGCCGGTCCGGTCCCCGTACGCCGTCGCGCTCGAAGCAGCGGACCGTCTCGAAGGCGACGGCCGCGCCCATGCTGTGCCCGAAGAAGGTGAGCGGCCGGTCCGCCCACTCCCGCAGCTCCCGGGCGAGCTGCTCGGCGAGGCCGGTCACCGAGCCGATCGTCGGCTCGCCGATGCGGTTCTGCCGGCCCGGGTACTGGACGGCGAGCACATCGGCGTGCGGCGCCAGCGCGTTGGCGTACTCCAGGTAGTAGCTGGCCGAGCCGCCGGCGTGCGGGAAGATCACGATCCGGGCGGGCGCGGAGTCGGACGGGTTGAATCTGCGGAACCACGGATTCTCGACGACGGCGCTGCTGGACATGCGGGGTGCGACCTCTCTCCGTGACGGACTCTGCAGGCCCCAGTCTGGCAGTGCCGGGCCCCGCCGCGGGCGCGAAGTGACGATCATGACCCTCCGGCAGGCCGGTTCTCGCCGGTGCCCCGCCGGCCGCCCGGGCCTGCCTGCCAGGAGGTTCAGGCCCGGACACCGGTCGCGGGGTCCGGGTCGGTGACCCAGCCCGCGGCCAGGAGCAGACCGGAGGTGCGGTGGACGGCGAGGAAGCCGAACGGCCGTCCGAAGCCGGCCCGGACGATCCGCCGCAGGTACGACGGGCGCGGGCGCGCGGCGCCGCTCCCGGCGACTCCGAGGGCGGTCACCGAGGCGGCCCGGAAGCCGTCCGGGCCGAAGGTCGCGGTGGCGCGCTGCCGGGCGCCGTCGATGAACAGCGGTTCCGCTCCGCCGAGCCCGGGCAGGCGGTGCTCGGTCTCCGAGCGGGTCCCCAGTGTGGCCAGGCCGAAGAGGTCGGGGCGGGCGAGCAGATCGTGGTCGGCCCCTACGGTGAACCGCGGGACGTCCACGGCCAACAGGTCCTCCGGCTCGTACCGCCGGATCAGGTCGATCGTCAGGCCGGGGCCGGGGGCGCCGACGGGCAGGCGGTCGGCGGTGGTCCGGCCGTGGCGCCCGCTCAACGCCTCGATGCCGGTGGCCAGCACCCGGCCGGGCGACGCGCCGGGCTCGCCGAGCAGCAGATGGACACTGATGTCCCCGTACCCGTGCACCCGCACTTCGGTGACGAGCCCCGTCGGTGACTCCAGCACGGCGGCCCGGTCCAGCAGGCAGGTGTACCGCGACAGATACCGGACGGGCCTGCCCCAGGCGTCCGCCGGACCCTCCGGCGGGCCGTCGATCTCGTCGAACGGCCGGATCCAGTCGGTCCGGACGGTGAGCGCCGCGGCCAGCACCAGGCGGGTCTCCCGGTCCAACCGCACCGGCATGGCGTCGATCAGACCGCCGGTGGCGCGGGCGGCCCAGGCGTCCAGCCGCGCCTGGTCCTGCCGGACGTCACCGGAGAGCCGCCCGTGTACGCCCGCCGGCAGCCCGGCCGGCCACTCCGGGCGCAGCCGCAGCCGCTCACCCGTCCAGAGCCCGAGGGCCGAGCCGACCGCCGGGATGCCCTCCAGCAGACCGAGGAGTTCCCGGGCCCGCTCGGCGGCAGCCTCCGGCGGCAGACCCAGGGCCTGCGTCAACTCACCCTGGACGGCGGGGCTTCCGGCCGGCGCCAACAGGCCGAGCAGCGGCCAGACACCGGCCGGCATCAGGACCGTCCCACCCTCCGGGTCGACCTGCCCGACCCAGCGCGCGCCCAGCGCGTTGACCACCCTCACGGCCTCGGCCCGACTCATCCGCCCCCCTGCGCTCGACCGTCCGGCACGCCGCCGAGGGTAGGCCCGGGCCCGGGTGGGAGGCGACCGGTTTACCGGCACTCCCGGCCGCCAACGCCCGCTCCGGGAAGGCGGGTTCCGCCGTCCCCCCTTTCCGCTGTCGACCTGATCCGATCCGTGTCAGCATGGCCGCATGAGCGAACCCGACGACTGGATCACCATCGCGGCGTACGAGAACCTGCCCGGCCGCCCGACCCCGCCGGCCGCCCTCCGCGCTTGACTGCGCGACCGGGGCATCGACTGGATGCCCATCGCCGCGGAAGCGGTGCGCAGTGACCTGCTCTGCGGGGTCGGCCCGGACGGCCGTTGGCACGGCTGGCTCGAGGTCCGGGTCCACGCCGACGCCCTGCGGACGATCGGGCTGCACCCCGAGCAGGCGTCCGCGGTCGTCAACGGATCTTCCCCGCCCGGCTGGTGGCACGCCGAGGCCGAGCGCCGGGCCCGTCGGTGACGGCGGCCGCCGGCCCGGCTCAGCCCGCCGCGCCGAAGCGGACCGTCTCGGCGCGGGAGCGGGAGGCCGCGTCCAGTAGCAGGACGGACGAGGCCTCCGGGGTCGGCATCGGGCCGCCGGCGCGCACGTGCCGGGTGAAGGCGGCCAACAGCCGCTCCAG
>NZ_LFVW01000583.1:0-7230 GCF_001182915.1 Kitasatospora sp. MY 5-36 | reverse complement strand
CACCCGGGCGGGCGTCCTGTGGTCGCCCGGGGTCCGGTGGCGTGCTGTCGTGGTCCGCATGAACAGCTCACTGCCGGCCCGGGTGGCCGCCGCGACCGCCTCCGCCCTCCTGCTCCTCCTGCTCACCGCGGCCGGGACCGTGGCCGCCGCCGGACCGGCGGCGGCGACCGGGCGCCGGGACGTCACCGCCGACCAGTGCCGGAGCGCGGGCGGGCACGTCGAGGGCAGCGGCTACTGCGTCGACGCGGACGGCGAGGACGCCTGGGGCGAGCCCATCGACGGCCAGGCGGTCAACCCGAACCCGCGGCCCGGGGAGGAGTGAGCGCCGTACGGGCCCCGCGCCCCGCTCCCGGGCAGGGGAGCGCGGCGCGAGGCCCGTACGGGGTCGGTCAGGGCACCGGGCGCAGGGTGACCGGGGCCGGGGTGAGGGCGCGCAGGACGAGGTCGACGCGCACCTTGGCGGCGCCCGCGCGGTACAGCGCGGTGGAGATCGTCCGTAACTCCTCGGGGCCGGTGCAGGCGAGGCGCAGTTCGAGGTCGGCCTCGCCGGCCAGGGCCAGGCCGCTCTGGACGGCGGGGAACTCCGCCGCGAGGCGGTCGAAGTCGAGCGGGACGGGGCCGTGGCTGATCCGGGCGATCGCGTGCAGCGCCCGGGCCGGGCGGGCCCGCCCCGCCGGGTCCGGCTCGTCCGGGACGAGCCGGAGCGGGGCGGTCACCGGTGCTGGAACTGGACGGTCGGGGCCGGGGCGGAGGGCGCCGCGACGGGGGCGCGGCCGGGCGGGGCGGTCCTGGACGGGGTCGTGGCGGAGGGAGTGGCGGCGGAGGGGGCCGTGACCGAGGGGGCGACCAGCCGCGGGTCCAGTACCAGGGTGTCGATCCCGAGCGGGGCGGTGAGGTCGCGGAGGGCGGGCTCGCCGAGCTCGGTGCGGGCCTGGTCGGGCCCGAGGAGGGCGGCGAGGGCCTCGGGGCTGGAGAATCCGACCGCACAGCGGCGGCCGTCGCGCAGGCGGAACAGGCGGAGTGCGGTGGTGCTTCCGGTGCCGGAGACGGTGACCGGAACGTGCCAGACGGCGCGGGCCATGCGAATGCTCCCGAGTGGGGTGGTGGTGCCTGCCGGAACTACTGCCTCGACGCTAGGTCGACCCGGCCCGGGAGGCTCCGGTCCTGACGCTCCGTTGACCGAATGCGGTCGTGCGTTGACGCACTCCTGACGTTCGGCTCACCCGAGTGGACCAAACCACTGGTCGGGCGCTCCGCTTGCCGAGCGCCCCGACCCGGACGACCGTGGAACCCGTCCCCCGTCACGACCTCCGTTCCGTCCTCCACGCCGCCCGTCGGAACGCCCCTCCGGGAGGGCCGGGGCGCCCGCCGGCCGGGCCGGTGCGCGCCCGGAAACGGGGGGAGGTGGAGTCGGAGGCCCGTGACGAGATATCTTGACGTCAAGACGTTGGAGACGTGAAGCGGAGTACCGATGACTGACTCGACCATCATCTATACGCACACCGACGAGGCTCCGGCCCTGGCGACCTACTCGTTCCTGCCCGTGGTGCAGGCGTACGCCTCGACCGCGGGTGTGCGCGTGGAGACCCGCGACATCTCCCTGGCCGGGCGGATCATCGCGAGCTTCCCGGAGCGTCTGACCGAGGCGCAGCGGATCGGCGACGCGCTGGCCGAGCTGGGTGAGCTGGCCAAGACCCCGGACGCCAACATCATCAAGCTGCCGAACATCTCGGCCTCGGTGCCGCAGCTCAAGGCCGCCGTCGCCGAGCTCCAGGCCCAGGGCTACGCCCTGCCGGACTACCCGGACGACCCGCAGACCGACGAGGACAAGGACGTCCGCGCCCGCTACGACAAGGTCAAGGGCAGCGCCGTCAACCCGGTCCTGCGCGAGGGCAACTCGGACCGCCGCGCCCCGCAGTCGGTCAAGAACTACGCCAAGACCCACCCGCACCGCATGGGTGCCTGGACGGCCGACTCCAAGACCAACGTCGCCACCATGGGTGAGAACGACTTCCGGTCGACCGAGAAGTCCGCCGTGATCGCCGGTGACGGTGCGCTGCGCATCGAGCTGCTCGGCGAGGACGGCACCACCACCGTGCTGCGCGAGAAGGTGCCGGTGCTGGCGGGCGAGGTCGTCGACGCCTCGGTGCTGCACGTCGCCGCCCTGAACGAGTTCCTGGCCGCGCAGATCGCCCGGGCCAAGGCCGAGGGCGTGCTGTTCTCGGTGCACCTCAAGGCCACCATGATGAAGGTCTCCGACCCGATCATCTTCGGCCACGTGGTCCGCGCCTTCTTCCCGAAGACCTTCGCGAAGTACGGCGAGGTGCTCGTCGCCGCCGGTCTGAACCCGAACAACGGCCTCGGCGGCATCCTGGCCGGCCTCGACAACGTGCCGCACCTGGGCGCCGAGATCAAGGCCTCCTTCGAGGCCGAGCTGGCCGAGGGTCCGGCCCTGGCCATGGTCGACTCCGACAAGGGCATCACCAACCTGCACGTGCCGAGCGACGTCATCGTCGACGCCTCGATGCCGGCCATGATCCGCACCTCCGGCCACATGTGGGGCCCGGACGGCAAGGAGGCCGACACCCTCGCCGTGCTGCCGGACAGCAGCTACTCCGGCGTGTACCAGGCCGTCATCGACGACTGCCGCGCCCACGGCGCCCTGGACCCGGCGACCATCGGCTCGGTGCCGAACGTCGGCCTGATGGCCCAGAAGGCCGAGGAGTACGGCTCGCACGACAAGACCTTCGAGATCGCCGCCGCGGGCACCGTCCGCCTGGTGGACGCCGAGGGCAACGTGGTGCTGGAGCAGGCCGTCCAGCCGGGCGACATCTTCCGCGCCTGCCAGACCAAGGACCTGCCGATCCAGGACTGGGTCAAGCTGGCCGTCACCCGCGCCCGCGCCACCGGCGTCCCGGCGGTGTTCTGGCTGGACGAGAACCGCGCCCACGACGCGGTGCTGATCGAGAAGGTCAAGAAGTACCTGCCGGAGCACGACACCACCGGCCTGCAGATCGAGATCAAGTCCCCGGTCGACGCCACCACGTTCTCGCTGGAGCGCATCCGCCGCGGCGAGGACACCATCTCGGTGACCGGCAACGTGCTGCGTGACTACCTGACCGACCTGTTCCCGATCCTGGAGCTGGGCACCAGCGCCAAGATGCTGTCGGTCGTCCCGCTGATGGCGGGCGGCGGCCTGTTCGAGACCGGCGCCGGCGGCTCCGCCCCGAAGCACGTCCAGCAGCTGGTCAAGGAGAACTACCTGCGCTGGGACAGCCTGGGCGAGTTCTTCGCGCTGGCCGCCAGCTTCGAGCACCTGGCCACCACCACGGACAACGCCCGCGCCCAGGTGCTGGCCGACACCCTGGACCGCGCCACCGGCACCTTCCTCAACGAGGACAAGTCGCCGAGCCGCCGCCTCGGTGGCATCGACAACCGCGGCAGCCACTTCTACCTGGCCACCTACTGGGCCCAGGAGCTGGCCAAGCAGACCGACGACGCCGAGCTGGCCCAGGCCTTCGCCGGCCTGGCCGCGACGCTGACCGAGCAGGAGTCGGCCATCGTGGACGAGCTGATCGCCGTCCAGGGCTCGCCGGTCGACCTCGGCGGCTACTACCAGCCGGACCCGGCCAAGGCCGCCGCCGTGATGCGCCCGTCGAAGACCTTCAACGAGGCGCTCGCCAACCTCGGCTGAATCCAGGCGAGTTGAGGCACCGGAGGCCCCCGGGCTGGTCCGTACGGACCAGCCCGGGGGCCTCCTCCGTGCTCAGGCGTCGGCCGGCCGCCGGCGGCCGAGCAGGCCGGTCTCGTGCAGCAGGAGCGCCTGGCCGCCCCACACCAGCACGGTGCCGACCAGACAGGCGAGCGCGACCAGGATGCCCATGCCGATCCTGACCGGCCGGTGCTCGGCCACCTCGCCGGTCGAACCGTCCGCCCACACCTGCTCCCGATGGCCGTCCGGGTGGTCGCCGTCGCGGGAGCGGCGGACCTGCTCCCAGTCCTGCCCGGCCGCCGTCCAGCGGTAGGTGCAGCTGTAGACGTCGATCGAGCCGATCGGGCCGCGGTCGCTCTCCAGGGTCTCCGAACCGGAGACGTGGCAGCCGCTCAGGGTGGCCGTCACCGCCTTGTCGGTGCGCATCCAGCTCTGGATGTCGTCCGTGGCGGACGCCGCCATCAGGACGCCGACCAGCGGCGGCACGAGCAGGAACAGGCCGATGCCGACGACCGCGCCGGGGGAGACCTCGTACCGCAGGAACGGTCCCGAGGCCGCCGCGCCCGCCAGCAGGGAGGCCCCGAACACCCACCCGTGCCAGGACAACCACCCCGGGTCGTCGAACACCCACTGCCAGGCGGCCAGCCCGCCCACCACCGCCGCGACCAGGGCGGCCGCCAGGGCCACCAGGACGCAGGCCCGCTGCAACGTGCTCCACTTGGACACGCTCGTGCCCCCTCCGCACTCGGCTCCGCCTCCATCCTGGCGGAGGGGTACGACACGATCCAGAGCCCGGCACCTGGGCCGCTGTGCCCCAGGACCGCTCTGCTCCGGGACCGCGCTGCCCCGGGACCGTCCTCAGGACAGTCCGAGCGGCGCCCCGGCCCCGGCCGCCGCCACCACCAGGAGCAGGGCGGCCCCGTGCGGGCGCCACAGGGCGAGGGCGGTGCCGACGGCCTCGCGCAGCAGGAGGTACGGGCCGTGCGCCAGCGGGCCGTCCGCGCCGAGCACGGCGGCGGGGGCGCCGGCCCGGCGGGCGGCGAGGGCGGAGCGGACGGTGTGGAAGCCGTTGGTGACCACCGTGCAGCGGTAGCCGGGGCGCTCGGCGGCCATCAGGGCGGCGCTGAAACGCAGGTTCTCGGCGGTGTTCACGGCCCGCTCCTCGCGCCGGATCCGCTCGGCAGGGACGCCCCGGGCGACCAGGTAGCGGGCCATCGCGGCGGCCTCGGTGCAGTCCTCGTGCGGGCCCTTCCCGCCGGTCACCACGACCAGGGGGGCGTACCCGGCGGCCTCCTCGGCGGCGAAACGTTCCAGCGCGGCGTCCAGCCGGGCCGCCAGCGGGGGCCCGGGCTCGCAGCCCTCCAGCGCGGCGCCCAGGACCACCAGGTAGTCGGAGCCGGCCGGCACGGGCCGGCGGCGGTGGTACAGCGCCAGGCCGAGGAAGCCGAGCAGCCAGAGCGGGACGGACCCGCAGAGCAGGACGGCGACGAACAGCAGGACGTGCATATACGTTCGAACGCCTGCGGCGGAACGACCGTTCCGGGGCGCTCCCGGAACGGCGGAACCCCCGTTCCGGAGGCGGAACGGGGGTTCCCGGGAACGGTCGTTCCGCGGTGAGTGGTGGGGTGGCCTCAGCCGGCCTCGGCCGCCGGGGTGGCGCCCGCCACCGGGGCGGCCGGGGCGGCCGGAGCCGAGCCGGGGCGCCGGTCGCGCTTGTGCAGCGAGGCCAGGTAGGCGTTGTACGCCTCCAGCTCGGCGTCGCCGGTGCGCTCCTCGGAGCGGTCGCGGCGGCGGGCCTGCCGCTGTTCCGAGCCCATCCACTGGTAGACCAGCGCGATCAGCACGATCGCGGTCGGGATCTCGCCGAACGCCCAGGTGATGCCGCCGGCCAGCTTCTGGTCCTCCAGCAGGTTGGTCCCCGGTGGTGCGCCCTCCACGGTGAAGGTGGTGACCAGCGGGTGGCCCGCCATCATCACCGCCACGCCGAAGAAGGCGTGGAACGGCATCCCCATGAACAGCTCGATGATCCGCATCACGTGGCCCGGGCGGTGCGGGCCCGGGTCCACGCCCATGATCGGCCAGAAGAAGGCCAGACCGGTGAGCAGGAAGTGCACCATCATGAAGATGTGCCCGAGGCGGTACTGCATCAGGAAGTCGAACAGCGGGGTGAAGTAGACCCCGTACAGGCTCGCGATGAACATCGGGATGGTGAACGCCGCGTGCGAGACGATTCGCATGTACCGGCTGTGCAGCAGCGCCACCAGCAGCTCGCGCGGCCCGCGCGGACGGCCCTTGCCGGCCGGGCGCAGGGCGCGCAGCGCCAGCGTGATCGGGGCGCCCAGCAGCAGCAGGATCGGCGTCAGCATGGAGAGCACCATGTGCTGGATCATGTGCGCGCTGAACAGCACCATGCCGTAGTCGTTCAGCCCGGTGCAGGTGACCAGCAGCATGGTGGC
Source organism: Kitasatospora sp. MY 5-36 (assembly GCF_001182915.1). Classification (NCBI taxonomy): domain Bacteria; kingdom Bacillati; phylum Actinomycetota; class Actinomycetes; order Kitasatosporales; family Streptomycetaceae; genus Kitasatospora; species Kitasatospora sp. MY 5-36. The sequence continues at coordinate 1,062 of NZ_LFVW01000583.1, read as the reverse complement.
GACACCCGCCGCCCAGCCGACCGCCCGGCCGATCGGCCAGCGGTCGCCGCGCCGGTACAGCCGCACCACGCCCGCCGCGTACAGCCCCAGGAGGACCAGTCCGCCGAGCAGGAACACCCAGTCGGGGGACCAGGTCCAGACGTTGGACAAGCTGAACGGGCCTAGTTGGGTCATCCCGCCGTGGTGGTGCATTCCTGACATTCCGTCGCCCATCGGCGGGTCCTGCTTTCCGTCCTCGTGGTCCAAAATACGGGTCCGGTTCGCCCGTTTTGCTTGACATACAGCCTAGGTGGGCCTTACCCCGGGCCATCCCCCCACCCCCTCCGTACGGGTGTCTCCCCACCGGAGCGCCTCCTGGCTAGACTGACCGGCCGGTCGGCGGGGAGGCTCGGGGGCTCGGAGTCCGAGGGCTCGGGGATTCGACAGGGAGGCTCGGAGATGGCGACGGAACACGGCCCCGCGGCGCCCACCACGGTCGCGCTGACCGGGGCGACCGGCTTCATCGGCTCCGGCGTGCTCGCGGCCCTCGCCGCGCGCGGCGTCCGGGTACGCGCCCTGGCCCGCACACCGCCCCAGGAGGCCGTACCGGGCCCCGCCTGGGTCCCGGGCGACCTGGCCGACCCGGCGGCGCTCACGGAGCTCTGTACGGGCGCCGGGGCACTGGTGCACCTCGCCTCCCGGGTCGACGGCGGAGCCGAGGAGTGCGAGGCGGTCAACGACCGGGGCACCGCCGCCCTGATGGCGGCCGCCACCCGCGCCGGGGTGCGGCGGATCGTCCACCTCTCCACGGCCGCGGTCTACGGCGAGGGCCCGCACCAGGGCATCGAGGTGGACGAGATGCCGCCCGCCCCGGTGTCCGAGGCCAGCCGCACCCGGCTGCTCGGCGAGCGCCACGCGCTGGCGGCCGGCGGGTGCGTGCTGCGCCCCGGACTGGTGACCGGCACCGGGGACCGCTGGGTGGTGCCCGCGCTGGCGGAGCTGGTCCGCCGGGTGCCGGTCCGCTGGGAGGGCGGCCGCACCCGGCTCTCGATGGTCGACCGCGCCGACCTGGCCCGGCTGATC
>NZ_LFVW01000057.1:0-26962 GCF_001182915.1 Kitasatospora sp. MY 5-36 | reverse complement strand
CGCGCGTCCCGGCGCAGGGCGGTCCGTACGCCGCGATCACCGCGCGCACCGCCCGGCTGGTCGCCGACCAGCGCGGTCTGGCACCGCAGTCGGTGCGCTCCCGCTGGCGGCGGCAGGCCCACGACCTGGTGCGCGGGGCCGCGCTCCGGCCGCAGGGCAACACCCCGGTCGACTACGGCTTCGCGGTGCTGCCGCTGCGCGACGCCTTCGTGGACCGCGCCTTCGAGTGCTTCGTGCACGGCGAGGACGTGGCCCGGGCGGTCGCCTACCCGTACGACCCGCCGGCGCCGCAGCACCTGCGGCAGATGGTGGAGCTGGTGGTCCGGCTGCTCCCCCGGGCGCTGGCCGGGCTGCGCGCGGCCCGCCCCGAGTTCGCCGGGGTGCCGGCCGCGCCGGTGGGCGGGGTCAAGGCGGCCCGGCGGGTGCGGCTGATGGTCGACGGCCCGGCGGGCGGCGAGTGGCTGGTCCCCCTCGACGGCGACGGCTTCCGCACCGACGGCTCCGACAGCATCGACGGCAGAGCCGGCAGAGACGGCAGAGACGGCACCGAGCCGGTGGCCTCGATGGTGCTGGACGGCCTGGAGCTGTGCCAGCTGGCCGCGGCGCACCGCGACCCGGACCGGCTGCCGGTCGGCACCCACGGCGACCGGGCCGCCGTCCGCGAGGTGCTGCACGCGCTCCCGCTGCTCTCCAGGCCGTAGCGGGCCGTAGCAGGCCCCAGGGGCCCCGGCCCCGGCCCCGGCCCCGGCCCCGCGCCTCAGGCGAAGACGACCGTCCGGGTCCCGTCCAGCAGCACCCGGTGCTCGCTGTGCCACTTCACCGCGCGGGCCAGCGCCTGGCACTCGACGTCCCGGCCGAGCGCGACCAGCTGGTCGGGGCTGACGTCGTGGGTGACCCGGGCGACCTCCTGCTCGATGATCGGGCCCTCGTCCAGGTCGGCGGTGACGTAGTGGGCGGTGGCGCCGATCAGCTTCACGCCGCGCGCGTGCGCCTGGTGGTACGGCTTGGCGCCCTTGAAGCTCGGCAGGAAGGAGTGGTGGATGTTGATCACGCGGCCGGACAGCGCGGTGCACAGCTGGTCGGAGAGCACCTGCATGTAGCGGGCCAGCACGACCAGTTCGACGTTCTCCTCGGCGACCAGGTCGAGCAGCCGCTGCTCGGCCTCGGCCTTGGTGTCCTTGGTGACCGGGATGTGGTGGAACGGGACCCCGTAGCTCTCGGTCAGGTCCTTCAGGTCGGTGTGGTTGGAGACCACCGCGGCGATCTCCACCGGCAGGGCGCCGATCCGGGTGCGGTAGAGCAGGTCGTTCAGGCAGTGCCCGAACTTGCTGACCATGAGCACGATCCGCATCCGCTGCTCGGTCGGGTGGATCTGCCAGTCCATGCCGAAGGAGGCGCCGATCGCGGCGAAGCTGGCCCGCAGCTTGTCGGCGGTGACCGGCTCGGGGGCGGAGAAGTGCACCCGCATGAAGAAGAGCCCGCTGTCGCCGTCCCCGAACTGCTGGCTGTCGATGATGTTGCAGCCGGTCATGAAGAGGTAGCTGGAGACAGCGTGGACGATGCCCTGCTTGTCGGGGCAGGACAGCGTGAGGACGTACTGGGCGCCGGCCGGCTGCTGCACTGGGGGTATCCCGTTCTAGGTCGTGACGTGCGTGGACGGTCCAGCGTGTCACATCCCGGACATGCGCCGTCCCGCTGCCCGTACTGCGGGACGGCTGCTGCCGCGGGGCGGCTGCTACTGCGGGACGGCGGCGCCCGGCGGTCAGACCCGGGTGAGGATGCGCAGCACGTCCAGCGACTTCGGCGGCGCGTCCGGGTCGTCCCCGTCGCCCACGGCCATCGCGACGTGCGCCTCGCGGGCGGCCCGGACGGTCTCCGGCCAGCCGGGGTGGCCGAGGTAGGCCGAGGCCGGCGCGTCCGCACCGACCTCGTGCAGCATCTGCACGGCCCGCAGCACCGCGACGTCCACCAGTGCGGCCTCGGCGGCGTCGCGGAAGATCGTCCCGACGTACTTCTCGGCCGACCAGTGGTCCAGCCAGGTGTCCTCGACCAGCCGGTAGACGGCGTCGGTCACGTCGCCGTACCCCTCCCGGCCGGTCAGCCAGGCCTCGTGCTGGAAACCGGGGTCGGACAGCATGTGCAGCGCCGAGCGCATTCGGGCTCGCCAGCGCCACCAGGGCAGGTCGTTGAGCGGCATGCCGCCCATCGTGCTGGAGCGGTGGCCCGGACGAGAAGGGTTTCGGGTGGACCGATACGAAGAATCTGTGCTGGCGGACATGGTGAACGATCGTACGTTCCCCGTCTGTTCGTGCTCCACTCGCGATCTACACGCGTACCGCCCCGGATTTCGGCGTCCGTTTGCCGTCCGTTCGCACTTCGGCCCTCTCGGCTTGCGGCGCCGGGGCTTGGCTTGCTCCGGTGCGCCGGAGGGCGCCCCAGAGAGGGAAAACCGATGACCAGCCGAAGGGACTCCTTCCAGGCCCGTCCCCCGATCGTGCGACGCCGCCGCCGACGCCCGATCGCAGCCGCCGCCACCGCCGCGGTCCTGCTCCCCACCCTCTTCTCGGCCTCCGCGTGCGGCGGATCGGCCGATGCTTCCACCAGTGGCAGCGACCTGACCGTGATGACCTGGGCCCCGGCGGGCACCGGCTCCGCCGACCGCCCGGGCATGACGGCGCTCGCCTCCGCCATCGGCCAGGACGTCAACACCAAGGGCGGACTGAACGGCCACCGGCTGCGCGTGATCACCTGCAACGAGCACAACACCGTGGACGGTGCCCGCGCCTGCGCCCAGCAGGCGGTGGACGCCAAGGCGGTCGCCGTGATCGGCTCGTACAGCCAGTGGGGCGAGGCGTTCATGCCGGTGCTGGAGCGCGCCGGCATCCCGCTGATCGGCGGCTACGGGCTCTCCCAGCCGGAGTTCGCCAGCCCGCTGTCCTACCCGGTGGACGGCGGCATGCCGGCGCTGATCGCGGGCAACGGCCGCCAGCTGGTGGACGCCGGCTGCAAGTCCGTCGCCCTGGTCCGCCCGGACACCCCGGCCGGCGACAACCTGCTCGGCTACCTGGGCACCGCGCTGCGGCCGGCCGGGATCCGGCTGACGGACGTCAAGGCGCCCGAGCAGTCCTCCGACTACACCCCGGTGGTCCGCAAGGCGATCGGCAAGGACGAGCCGGGCACCTGCGTCACCAGCGCCCTGGCCGCCGAGCCGACCGGCAACCTGCTGGACTCCTACCGGCGGCTGAACCCGAAGAACACCCGGATCGCCTCGATCATCGGCAGCGTCCAGCAGTCGGTGGTGGACTCCACCGGCGGCGACTCCGGCCCGCTCGGCGGCGCCTACGTCACCAGCTGGTACCCGCCGGAGTCGGCGAAGATCTGGGACGGGCTGCGCGCCGTGGTGCGCACCGACACCACCAACGGGCACCCGATCGACGTCTCCGACCCGGGCGTGCAGACCACCTGGGTCGCGTACGAGGTGTTCCGGACGGCGGTGCAGAAGCTGGCGGAGGCCGGCAAGCCGGTCTCCTCGAAGGCCGTCTCCTCGCTGCTGGACGGCGGCGAGGTCATCGACGTCGGGATCACCCCGCCGCTGAACTGGGGCACCACCAACATGCTGCCCAGCAGCGGGTCGCCGCGGCTGGTGAACACCTGGGTCACCTACCAGGTGGTCAGGAACGGCCGGATGACCCTGCAGCAGCCGGGCTTCGTGGACATCCGCTGGACGCTCACCGGAGGCCGTCCGCCGGCCTGACGCACGCCGCCCGGAGCGGAGCGGGGACGGGCCCTCGGGCCCGTCCCCTCCGGTCGTTCAGGGGCCGCCGTCGCTCAGCGGGCGCCGCCGCTCAGAGGTCGCCGTCGTTCCGGTTCGGCAGTCCGCTCTGGGCGGCGATCGTGTTCCAGAGCGTGGCGGCCTGCTTCTTCGCGGTGGTCGCGGTGCCGCTGGCCTGGACGGCGTTCTTGTAGTGCGGGTTGTCCTGCTTCTTCGCGTCGCAGCCGCCCTGGGCGTCCTGCGCCCAGGCCGCGTACTCGTCGTCGGCCTGGGCCGAGGCCGTCCAGGCCGCGTTGAGCTGGTCGACCAGCTGCTGGCCGCCGGGCAGCTTGTCGGTCTTCAGCTGGCCGAGCTTGCTCTGGAGCTCGCGCCGCTTGCCGGCCGCGGCGGTCAGCGCCTGCTGGGACTCGGGCAGCTTGTCGCACTTCTGCACCGAGGCGACCGCGGAGACCACCGAGCTGCGGCTGTCGCTCGCGGTGCCCAGCAGGTCCGACAGCGGCTGCGCCTGGGCCTTGACGTCCGGGTCGACGGCCGCGCCGGAGCCGCTCGCGCTCGCCGTCCCGGGGGCGCCGGTGCCGGTGGTGCCGGCGGTGGCGGCCACCGGGCCGGTCTTCTTGGTGTCGTCCGTGGGCTCGCTGCCGCCGTTCATCAGGACGGCGACCAGGATGCCGGCCGCCGCGCAGCCCGCCACCACACCGCCGATGATCAGCTTGTTGGACGGACGCCCGCCCCGCCCCGAGCCACCGGCCTGGGTCGCGTCGAAGCCCTGGCCGTAGTCCTGCCCCTGCTCCGGGGCGTAGCCCTGGTGGTAGTCCTGCGCCGGGTAGGCCGGCTGCGGCTGCGCGGCCGGCGGGTAGGCCTGGTAGCCGGGCGCGGGCTGCGGCTGCGGGTAGCCGGGCTGGGCCTGCGCCGCCGGGTAGCCGGCCGTCTGCGGGTCGCCGCCGGGGTAGGGCGGCAGGTACTGGGTCTCCGGGGCCGGATCGGGCTGCGGCGCACCGTACCCGGGCTGCGCGGCGCCGTAGCCGGGCTGCGGCGCGCCCCACGGGGCGTTCGGCGCGGGCATCGGCTGGCCCGCCATCGACTGGCCGGGCATCGGCTGCGCGGGCATGGCCTGGGTCGGCAGCGCGTGCGCGCCCTCGCCGAGGTACTCCGGCTGCCCGGAGGGCTGTCCCACCGGCGGCACCGCCGAGTGGGCCTGCGGCGGGCCCGGCTGGCCCGGCTGGCCCTGGGGCTGGCCGGGCTCGGGGCGGAACAGGTCGTCCAGGTTGAAGTCACCGGAGTTCGGGTACGAGCGGCGCTGACTCAACGCGATTCCTCACCTGTGCAGGACCGCGCACTGACGGCGGACCACATCTCGTCGGTTCTTGGGAGCATCACAGTTCCATTGGACGTCGCGCCCACGCTACCGGTTCGCCTCACCGGGTGACCACGTGGGCGGGACATCCGTCACGCTCCCTGCACAGACGATCCGCGGCGGCCCCGGGCTCAGGGCCTGTCTTCTGGATCCTCGCCGGGTCCGCCAGGATCCAGGAGACAGGCCCTGGGCCGCCGCTAAGCCGCCTCGGCGTCGGCCCGGGCGTGGAACTCCCGGACCACCCGCTGCTCCCGGTAGGGCTCCAGGCGGCGCCGGAACTCGTCCAGGTACTCCACGCCCCGGTTGGAGCGCAGCCCGCTCAGCAGCCGGACCGCCTGGGTGCCCGTCTCGCAGGCGCGTTCCAGGTCCCGCTGCTGGAGCTGGGCGGTGGCCAGCAGGACGAGGTCCACCGCGCGGCGCCGGACCCGGGTCGGCGGGTGCAGGTCGAGCGCCCGCCGGGCGTAGTGCTCGGCCGGGCCGGCCTGCTCCAGGTCCCGGTGGCAGTGGGCGAGCTCGTCCGCGAGGTAGGCGTCGTCGAAGTGGGCGATCCAGTCCGGGTCGTCCTCCGGGCGGCGCTTCTCCATCGCCTCCAGCGCCCTGGCCGACACCGTCTCGCAGGAGCGGGCGTCGCCGAGCAGGGCGTGGCCGCGGGCCTCGGCGGCGTAGAACATCGCCATCGCCGTCGGGGTGGCCACCGAGCGGGCGCCTTCCTGGGCGGCGCGGGCGAGTTGGGCGATCTCGCGCGGGTTGCCGAGGGTGGCGGCCAGGTGGCTCATCGAGGCGGCCAGCACGTAGCCGCCGTAGCCGCGGTCGTCGGCGGCCTGGGCCAGCCGCAGCGCCTGGATGTAGTAGCGCTGGGCGAGCCCGGGCTGTCCGGTGTCCACCGCCATGTAGCCGGCCAGTTCGGTCAACCTGGCCACGGCGGCGAAGAGTTGGCGCCCGGTCTCCTCCCGGTAGGCGCCGCCGAGCAGGCCGGAGACCACCGAGTTGAGGTAGTGCACCACCACCGGGCGCACGTGGCCGCTGCCGAAGCGGTGGTCCAGGTCGACCAGCATCGCGGTGGTCGCCTTGATCGCGGCCACGTCGGTCGGACCGACCCGGGGGCCGCCGGCCCGCGCCACCACCGGGTCCGGCGGGGTGATCAGCCAGTCCCGGCTGGGCTCCACCAGCGCGGACGCGGCGACCGTCGCGCCGGTCAGGAAGTCCCGCCGGCCGACGTCACTGCGCCACAGCTCGCACACCTGCTCCAGGGCGGCGCCGATGGTCGGCGCGAACTGGAGCCCGATGCCGGAGCTCAGGTTCTTGCCGTCCGCCATGCCGATCTCCTCGACCGACACGCTGCGGCCGAGCTTGCGGCCGAGGGCCTCGGCGATCACGGCCGGCGCCTGCCCGCGCGGCTGCTGCCCGCGCAGCCAGCGGGCGACGGAGGTCTTGTCGTACCGAAGGTCCAGCCCGTGCTCGGCGCCGCAGAGGTTGACCCTGCGGGCCAGGCCGGCATTGGAACAGCTGGCCTCCTGGATCAGTTGCTGCAGACGCTCGTTGGGCTGTCGTGCGACGAGTGGTCTCGCGGCCATTGGGCTTCGCCTCCCCACACCCTCCGGTCCCGGCCGGCGGGCGACGATTCTGCTGATCTGTTGCCGACTGTCCGACCGTCCAAGGAATCTGACACCAGGTTAGCGATCAGCAACGCCAGCGGGATACCCACGGTGACGAACCGCACCCCCCTTGCGCCCTGGTAAATGCTCCTGTGCGCCCCCGCTGCGCCTGCCCTCGGGCCCTTCAACTCGGTCGACTAACCGGAACGGGTGACATTGCCGCGATGCACCCAACCGGGCGGCTCCGGGCCGTAACCAGCCTCACGCACGGTAGTTGAGCACCCCGTGGAAGACATCCCCGACGCGGACCGGAACGAGAAGGCCGCTCCGCCCCCCTTACTCATCGAAGCCGTCGGCTACGCCGAGACCCGCCACTGGGAGGTCGCCCCGGGCGCCTGGCTGGTCGACGACGGCGACGGCGGCGTCCGCTGCTCCTGCGGCGACCGGCGCTGCACGCTGCCGGGCGCCCACCCGCTGGACCCGGACTGGGCGCGGCAGGCGAGCGCCGGCCCCGGCGCGGTGCGGAGCTGGTGGACCGAGCGGTCGCAGGCGTCGATCCTGCTGCCCACCGGGCGCTCGTTCGACGTCCTGGACGTCCCGGAGACGGCCGGCTGCCTGGCGCTCGCCCGGATGGAGCGGATGGACCTCCAGCTCGGACCGGTGGCGGTCCAGCCCGCCGCGCCCGGGCGGATCGGACGGCGGCTGCACTTCCTGGTGCTGCCCGGGGTCGCGGCCAGGCTCCCGGAGATGCTCCGCCGGCTCGGCTGGCCGCCCGGCCGGCTGGACCTGGTCGCCCGCGGCGAGGGGGACTGGACGGTCGCCCCGCCGTCCCGGATCGGCTCCCTCGGGTACGCCCAGTGGGCCCGCTCCCCCACCGCGCTCAACCGCTGGCTGCCGGACGCCGCGGAACTGATCAGCCCGCTCGCGTACGCCTGCGGCCGCGAGGCGCCCTCGGTCCGCACCGCCGGGGCCGCCCAGCCCGCGCCGGTGGGCTGAGCCCGGGCCGCTCCCCCGACCCGCTCCGTCCGAGCCGCCACCTCCGACCCACTCCGTCCGACCCACTCCGTCCGACCCGCGCCACCCGGCCTGCTCCGTTCGGCCCCGGGCGTGTCGGACGCCCCCGAGACCAGCCGCCCTCTGCCGATCGGGTGAGGGCGCGCTCCGCGCGACACCACGCGCGCGAGTGACGGGCCTTGTCCCCCACCGGGGACGGGGCCCGTCATACGCATGTCCGGATAAGGCCTCCGTGTACCCGCTGGTCAACCGGCAAAGCCCCTCGTACGAGTGACAGCACTCAAGGATTGCCATGATCGGCCGAGGGGAGGAATTGCGATGTGTGGGGACGCCGGCAGGGGCGCTCGGACGGGGAAGCCGGGCGGCGGCGACGGAGGGGAAGCGGGAGGGAACAGGAGGGGACGGAGGGGATGGGGAGGACGAAGGGGCCCGCTGCACGGGGAGCAGCGGGCCCCTTCGCCGTACCGGAGTACCCCGGCGCCGTACGGGCTCAGGCCTGGGCGACGAAGACGTGCTGGGCGATGTCCTTGCCCAGCTCCGCCGCGTTGTCCCCGGTGCCGACCAGCACGCCGCCGACGCCGGCGCTCACCTTGACCGTGGAGCCCGGCCGGACGCCGGCCCGGCGCAGGGTGCTCATCAGCGCGCTGTCCGTCTGGATCGGCTCGCCGATCCGGCGGACCACCACGTCGGCCCCGGCCTCGCCCGGCTTGACGGTGTCCAGCGGGACGAGCCCGGCGTCGAAGCCCTCGCCCTCGGCCTTGGTGTCGCCCAGCTCGTCCAGGCCCGGGATCGGGTTGCCGTACGGGGACTGGGTGGGGTGGCCGAGCATGGCGAGCACCTTGCGCTCGACCGTCTCGCTCATCACGTGCTCCCAGCGGCAGGCCTCCTCGTGCACCTGCTCCCACTCCAGGCCGATCACGTCGACGAGCAGGCACTCGGCGATGCGGTGCTTGCGCATGACGCGCACCGCCAGCCGGCGGCCCTCCTCGGTCAGCTCCAGGTGGCGGTCCCCGGCGACCTGGAGCAGCCCGTCGCGCTCCATCCGGCCGACCGTCTGGCTGACCGTGGGACCGCTCTGTTCCAGGCGCTCGGCGATGCGGGCGCGCATCGGGACGATGCCCTCCTCCTCCAGCTCCAGGATGGTGCGAAGGTACATCTCAGTGGTGTCGATCAGCCCAGACATCGCCGCTGGCTCCGTTCTTCGGTGTCCTCACCGCCAATTCTGACGTACCGGACCGACAACCGGGTCCGCCCCGGGGCTCCGGGGACCCGTTTTGTTCCTGTTGACAACGATGCCGCCGGGGCGCGACCGTGCTCGCCGAAGCTTTCTCCACCGGCGGTCTGGACCACCCGGACCACCCCACCCGGCCGGATCCCCCACCGGCAGAGAGCGAAGGCAGCAGATGAACGACCTGGTCGGCCGGTACTTCGACGCGGCGATCTCCCACCTCCAGCGGGTCCGCGAGGAGGAGGCCGACACCATCGAGGCTGCCGCCGCGCTGCTGGCGGAGGCGATGACCGAAGGTCGCCGGGTGTTCACCTTCGGTGCCGGGCACTCCGCGCTGCCGGCCCAGGACGTGGTCTACCGGGCCGGCGGGCTGGTCCCGGTGAACCTGCTGAACGTGCCCGGGATGGCCGGGGTGACGGTGATGCCCGCGCCGCTGTCCAGCGCGCTGGAGCGGGTCTCCGGGCTGGCCACCGCCACCCTGGACCTGACCCCGGCGACCGCCGGGGACCTGCTGTTCGTGATCTCGCTCTCCGGCCGCCAGGTGATGCCGGTCGAGCTGGCCCGGTACGCCCGGGACCGCGGCCTCAAGGTCGTCGGTGTGACCTCGCTCGCGTACCCGCGGGAGGTGCCCTCGGCGCACCCGACTGGCACCTACCTGAAGGACCACTGCGACGTGGTGCTGGACAGCAAGATCGCGGTCGGCGACGGCGAGCTGACCCACCCCGGCGCCGAGACCACCTTCGGCCCGGTCTCCACCATCGTGACCAGCGCGCTGATGCAGGCCGTGGTCGCCTCGGCGGTCGGCCGGCTGGCCGACCGGGCGGCCGCCGGGGAGTGCCCCGCGCCGCCGCTGTTCCGCTCCGGCAACGTCCCGGGCGGCACCGAGTGGAACGCGAAGCAGATGGCCGAGAACGCCGAGCGGGTCTTCTACACCTACTGAGCCGCACTCCCGCCCGGGTGAACCCGCCGGTCCGCACCGGCAGGTCGCCCGCGCACACCCGTCGGCCGCCGCACGCCCCCACCGCCTCCCGCACGCTGGGTGCCGGACCGAACACGGGGAGTACCGGACAACCACCGGGTCTTCCCGGCCACATCCGGCCGCCCCGGCCGTCACCAGGCGTACCGGCGAGCCGCCCGGGGCAGGAGAGCGGTGCGACCGGAGCGACTGGTGGGGGCCGAACATGGCGTCTGTTGCGGGACGGACCGGGTGGGTGCGTGAGCGGGACCTGCTGCCCGAGTTCTTCTGGGCCGCCGACGCGGCCTCACTGCGCGGGCAGCGGCGCTCGGTGCTGCTCTCCGCCTGGGAGCTGGTCCTGCTGGTGGTCGCCGCGGCGACCGGCTCCGCCGACGGCGAGCCCTGGGCCTGGCCGGCGGCGGCGGCCTACCTCGGCGCGATCGCGCTGGCCGTGGTGATCAGCCGGCAGAACCCGCAGGGCCTCTGGTACGAGGGCCGGGCGGCCGCCGAGTCGGTGAAGACGCTGGCCTGGAAGTACGCCGTCCGGGCCGACGCCTACCAGCCCCCGCCGCGCCCCCTGCCGGACGCCGAGGGGCTGTACCGCTTCCAGCTCGCCCGGGTGCTCGGCGCGTTCCGGGAGACCCCGGTGGGCGTCCCGGACGCCGGGGTGGAGATCACCCCGGCGATGCGCGACCTGCGCGGGCAGCCGCTGGCGGTGCGCCGCGAGGTGTACCTGGCCGAGCGGATCCGGCTGCAGCACGACTGGTACCGCGCCAAGGCCCGCTACTGCGCCCGCGCCGGGCACTGGGCCGGGGTGCTGGGCGTGCTGCTGCCCGCGCTGGGCCTGGTGCTCGCCGTCCTGCGGGCGCTCGGCGCGTTCGGCTACGACGCGCTGGGCACGGTGTCGGCGGTGGCCGCCTCGGTCGCCGCCTGGGCGCAGCTGCGCCAGTACCGGCCGCTGGCCGCCGCGTACGCCCTGGCCGCCGAGGAGCTGGCGCAGGTCCAGCGCCAACTCGCCCAGCTGGACCTGGAGTCGATGGAGGCCGAGGAGGTCTGGGCCCGCCTGGCCCGGGACGCCGAGGACGCGATCTCCCGCGAGCACACCACCTGGCAGGCGCGCCGGGAGGTGCGCACCACCACCGACCGGGAGCACGCAACCGACCCGGAGCACTGAGGAGGCCGCAGGTGTCGTTACGGACGGTCAAGACGGCGGACGACCGCGCCCTCGCCGTGGAGTCCCTCGGCGACCCGCGCGGCCGTCCGGTCTTCCTGCTGCACGGCATGCCCGGCAGCCGGGTCGGCCCGCACCCGCGCAGCACCGTGCTGTACCGGCTGGGCGTACGGCTCATCTCGTACGACCGGCCCGGCTACGGCGACTCGACCCGGCTGTTCGGCCGCCGGGTGAGCGCGGCGGCCGCGGACGTGCGGACCATCGCGGACGAGTTCGGGCTGGAGAACTTCGCGGTGCTCGGCCGCTCCGGCGGCGGCCCGCACGCGCTGGCCTGCGCGGCGCTGCTGCCGGAGCGGGTCAGCCGGGCGGCGGTGCTGGTCGGCCTGGCCCCGCGCAACGCGACCGGTCTGGACTGGTACGCGGGGATGACCCCGTCCAACGTCCGCGCCTACAAGGAGGCCGAGCGCGGGCACGGCCGGATCGCCGACGCGATGGAGTTCCGCTCCCGGCAGATCAAGGACGACCCGGTCCGGCTGCTGAACGGGCTGCGCACCGAACTCTCCGCCGCCGACCGGGAGGTGGTGGCCGACAGCGGGCTGCGGCGGATGCTCCAGAGCAACTACCGGGAGGCGTTCCGGCACGGCGCGGACGGCTGGATCGACGACGTGCTGGCCTTCACCGCCGACTGGGGGTTCGAGGTCGGGTCGGTCCGGGTGCCGACCTGGCTCTGGCACGGCGCGGACGACCAGTTCTCGCCGGTCGACCACTCCCGCTGGCTGGCCGACCACATCCCGGACGCCGAGCTGTTCCTGGAGCCCGGCGCCGCGCACTTCGGGGCGTTCCGGGTGATGACCACCGCGCTGGCCTGGGCGGCCGGCTGGGGTGCCCCGGGGGGTTCGGACCTCCACCGGCGTCCGGGGCGCTGAACCGCCGTCAGGAGCGCTGGACCACCGGCGTCAGCGGCGCCGAACCGCCGAGCACCGCCAGCACGTTGTCCACCGCAAGGCCGCCCATCGCCTGCCGGGTGCGGACGGTGGCGCTGCCCAGGTGCGGGGCGAGCACGGCGCGCTCCTGGGCGAGCAGCGCGGACGGGACGGCCGGCTCGCGCTCGAAGTTGTCCACGGCGGCGGCGAACAGCGCGCCGGACTCCAGCGCGGCGGCCAGCGCCTCCTCGTCCACCACGCCCGCGGTCATGCTGACCACCACCGCGCCGCGCGGCAGCAGGGCGAGCCGGCGGGCGTCCAGCAGGTGCCGGGTGTCGGCGGTGAACGGGCAGGTGACGACCAGCACGGTGGAGGTGGCGAGCAGTTCCTCCAGCGGCTTCCAGTCGGCGCCCCCGGCCTGCTCGGGCGGCAGTTCGCGGCGGTTGTGGTAGCCGACCGGCATGTCGAAGGCGCGGGCCCGGCGGGCCACCGCCTGCCCGATCCGGCCCATGCCGAGCACGCCCAGCGGGGTGCCGGCCAGCTCCATGCCGAGCAGGAAGTTCGGCGCCCAGGTCCAGGGCGCGCCGGAGCGCAGCAGCCGCTCGCCCTCGCCGAGCCGGCGGGTGGCGGCCAGCAGCAGCGCCCAGGCCATGTCGGCGGTGGCGGTGGTGAGCACGCCGGGGGTGTTGGTGACCAGCACCCCGCGGTCGGCGCAGGCGGCCACATCCACGTTGTGGTAGCCGACGGCGTGGTTGGCGACGACCGCCAGCCCCGGGCCGGCCGCGTCGAGGAACTCGGCGTCCACCCGGTCGTCCAGGGTGGTGATCACGGCCCGCCGGCCGCGGACGGCGTCCAGCAGGGCGGCCCGGTCCATCGCCAGGTCGGAGTCGTGGCAGGTGACGGCGTGGTGCGCGGTGAGCCGTTCGATGACGCCGGGGGCGAGGCGCCGGGTGACCAGGACCGGGGGCGGGGTGCTCATGGTCCGGCAGCGTACCCCGCCCCCTGCCCGGTCAGACCGGCTGCGGCTCCAGGTCCCGGTTGATCCGCTTCCAGCCGCGCGCGGCGACCGTGTTGGGGTGCTCCTCGCCGAACTGCCGGATCAGCTCGGAGATCGCCCGGGCCCGCAGTTCGGCCGCCTGGGTGTGCCGCCCGCCCGACCGCAGGGTGATCGCCAGGTTGGCCTCGCAGGCCACCGCGTCCGGGTGCTGGGCGCTGTAGCGGTCGCAGAGCCCCTGGTACGCGGCCCGGCCGAGCCGTTCGGCGCGGTCCAGCTGCCCGTCGTCGCCGTAGGCGTTGGCCAGGTTGATCATCGCGTTGAGGGTGTACGGGTGCTCGGGCCCGACCGAGCGGGTCAGCCCCTCGAAGGTGATCCGGCCGCGCTCGATGGCGCCCGGGACGTCGCCGCTGCCCCGCAGGTAGATGCCGAGGTTGTTGGCGCAGGCCAGGGTGAACGGGTGCTCGTCGCCGAACAGCCGCCGGTGGCCCTCGAAGACGGTGGAGCAGAGGTCGCGGGCGGCCTCCTTGTCGCCGGAGGCACTGTGGTCGGCGGCCAGGTTGAGCGCGCAGGCGAGCGCGTCGGGGGCGTCGGCGCCGTAGCGCTCCAGGTAGCGCTCGTAGGTCTCCTTGGTGATCCGGCGGGCCTCGGCGAGCTGGCCGATCCGGCGCAGCGAGACGGCCAGCGACTTGGCGTTGCGCAGGTTCTCCGGCAGGTCCGGGTCGAGCACGTCGCCGAGGTCGGAGGTGACCTCCTGGAGCAGGTCCACCGAGCCGCGGTAGTCGCCGAGTTCGCGCAGGTCGCGGGCCAGGTTGGACTTGGTGGACAGGGTGTAGGGGTGCTTGGGGCCGAGGACGGCGGTGCGCCGGTCGAGGGTCTCCTGGTCGAGCTCGCGGGCCGCCTCGCTGTCGCCGACCAGCCGGTAGTCGATCGCCAGGTTGTTCGCCATGGAGAGCGTGCGCGGGTTGTCGTCGCCGAACAACTCGCGGAACTGGTCGAGGATTTCGCGGTCGAGGTCGAGGGCGGCCTGGAACCGGCCGAGCGCCCTGCGGTCGGCGCCGAGCGAGCCGGCCGTCATCAGGGTGTACGGGTGGTGCTCGCCGAGCAGGGCCCGCTGGCGCTCCAGGGTGTCCTCGTCCAGGGCCAGCGCCTCGCCGTAGTTCCCCTGGGAGCGCAGCACGTTGGCGAGCTGGAAGCGCAGCAGCAGGGTCTGCCGGTCGTCCTCGCCGAGCTTGCCGGTCCACTCCACGTCCAGGGCGTGGCCGAGGTCGCGGGCGCGGTCGAGCTCGCCGCGCTTCCACAGGTAGCGGACCCGGTCGATGAGCAGCTGGCGGGTGTCCGCCTCGTCGCAGTTGTGCGCCTTGGACGGCGACAGGTGCGGCCAGATCTCGTCGAAGGCGGGCCAGTTGGCCGGGTCGTCGGTGTCGCCGAGGACGGGCCGGGCGCCGGTGAGGATGCGGTGCACCTCGTGGACGGCGACCTCCTGCTCGTCGGCGGTCATCCCGGCCCGGATCACCGCCTGGACGAGCCGGTGCACCTGGAAGCTGTTGCTGCCGGCGTCGACCTTGGCCAGCGCGTACCGGCCGATCGCCTGGATCACCTTGCCCAGCATGAACTTGTCGCTGAGGTCGGCGTCGAACCGCACCAGCGCCCGGATCATCTGGTCGCTGTAGAAGAGGTTCATCGAGATCGGCTCGGGCGCGAAGAAGGCGCAGAGCTGGAGCAGCCGGACGGCCGCCGGGGACTGCTGGCGCAGCCGTCCGATCGACACGTTCCAGGTCGCGGCGACCGGGGTCGGGTAGTCGGCCGGGCGGCCGACGGCCAGCGCGCGGGCGGCCTCGGCGTGCAGCTGGGAGACATAGGTCTCCACCGGGGTGCCGGTGGTGTCCAGCCAGGCGGCGGCCACCTCGACGGCCAGCGGCAGGTCGCCGACCGCCTCGGCGACCCGGTCGGCGTCCGGGCGGGAGAGGCTGCGGGCGCGCCGGCACAGGTGCTCGACGCTCTCCCCGCGGGTGAAGACGTCGACCTCCAGCGCCTCGGCGTGCCCGGTCCAGGCCTGGTTCCGGGAGGTGACCAGGATGTGGCCGGAGCCGCCGGGGAAGAAGCGGCGGATCTCGGCGGGCTCGTCGGCGTTGTCGAAGATCAGCAGCCAGCGCGAGGTGGGCACACCGCGCCGCAGCGCCTCCCGGGCCGCCTCGGCCGCCTCGGTGACCGAGTCGCCGACCCGCAGGCCGAGCCGGCGGGCGAGTTCGGCGAGCGCCGGGGCGACCAGCTCGATCTGCTCGGCGTCGATCCACCAGACCAGGTCGTAGTCGGACATGAAGCGGTGGGCGTACTCCAGGGCCACCTGGGTCTTGCCGACGCCGCCGAGCCCGTACAGGGTCTGCGGGGTGGGCAGCACGGCCGCCATGCCGCCGCGCAGCTGGTTGCGCAGCTGCTCCAGGACGGCGGCGCGGCCGGTGAAGGAGGGGTTGCGCGGCGGGACGTCCCACACCGAGGGCTTGCTGCCGGGAAAGCGCGGGCCGCCGCTGGGCGCTTCGTCGAGCGGGGAGTCGCCGCGGCCGAGCGCGCGCAGCAGGCTCTGGATCGACTGGGTCTCGTCGCGGCCGACCAGGTCGACCGGGTTGCGGTTGCTGAACGGCGCGGTGAGCCGGACGTCGCCGACCCGGACCGGCAGCAGCTGGCGCCGGGTGCCGGAGGGGTCGGAGCTGACCACCGACTCCCACAGCGCCCGCGCCTGCGGGGAGCGCTGGTAGGCGGGCGAGAGCACGGCGACCGTCCGGTACGCGGAGTCGATGCCGCGCTCGGTCTCCTCGCGCGGGTCGGTGCCGGCGCTGAGGTCGCGCGGCAGCACCCGGAAGCCGGCCCTGGTCAGGACGGACTCGATCCAGTCCGCCCACATCCGGTCCTCGGGGACGTAGGACAGGTAGAGGTCGGCGGGCACGGACGGGCGGCGGCGGGTGAACGCGTCCACGTAGCGCAGCCGCACCTCCTCGTCCATCGGCGGCAGGCCGGCCGCCCGGCCCTCGGTGATCATGGAGGTGAGCCGCTCGCAGGCGGCCAGCATCGAGGTGGGCGTGCCGGTCTGGTCGCCGAAGGTCGCGAGGATCTCCTCGTAGGCGTAGAACGGCCGGTACGGGATCTCCACCGAGCCCCAGTACTGGGCGAGTTCCTCGCCCTCGAAGCCGGTCGGCAGCCCGTCGAAGCGGACCCGGGCGAGGGCGCGGCCGGCGTCCGCCTTCTCCTTCTCGCCCTCGTCGATGCGCATCGGGACGGGCAGGATGCGGATGCCGCGCTCCCGGTAGCGGTCGTGGATGTGCTGGGCGATCCGGGAGGCGCCGTCGATGGACTGGTCGCTGAGGGTGAAGCAGACCACCAGGTCGTCGGGCATCTGGACGGTGCAGATCTCGGCGATGTCGGACAGGCCGGTGCGGGAGTCGATCAGCACGTAGTCGTAGCGCTTGGCCATGTCGGCCTTGAGGGCGTCGAAGAACTGCCCGCCGTCGAAGCGGTCGTAGAAGATGTCCCAGTCGAGGTGGGTGACGGCCTCGGAGTAGTCGCGGTTGAACTGGCCCGCGGAGAGGAAGTCCAGGCTGCCGCCGGCCGGGAAGTGCGGCCAGATGAGCGAGAGCGCGTGCGGGTGCACCCGGGCGAAGTCCAGGTGCCAGCCCTCGGCGTGCTCGACCGGGCGCAGCGCCTCCTCCCGGTACTCGGCGATCAGGTCCATCATGCCGGTGGTGCCGGCCAGCGAGGCCTGGTCGAGGAACGGGTGGAAGAACTTGGCGAGGCCGGGCGCCTCCAGGTCCCAGTCCACGGTGAGCACCCGGAACCCGTTGGCGGCCAGGATCCAGGCGGTGTTGGCGAGCGCCATGGTGCGGCCGGTGCCGCCCTTGTACGAGTAGAAGGTGATGATCCGGCCGTTGCGGTCCTGCTCCGCCGCCTGCCGCCCGGCCTCCCGCTGGGCGGCCAGGTCGGCGGCGGTGAGGCCGCCGAGGCGCAGGTTCCTCGTGACGTTGTCGCTCATGCGGCCACCTCGCTGCGCTCGGCGGTCGCTTCGCGAGACACGCACCCTCCGATGATTCGTTCGCTTCGCTCACTCATTGCGGTCCTCGTCCTCCCAAGGGCGCCATCCCGTCATCGGGTTCATCGCCGTCGTCGCGGTACGGTGCGTGCTCGCGGTGCGGGTCGTTGCCGTTGTTCCGACTCCGGTGCTGGGTGCGGCCGTTGCCGTTGCTTCTGCTGTCGGCGGGATCGTCCACCTGGTCGTCCCCGAAGGGGTCCGCCGGGGCTCCGTCCGACCCGTACCCGCCCCCTGGGCGCCGGAACGCGTCCCGCAGGCTCGGCCGCGGTGGCGGCGGTTCCTCCGGTTCTGCCCGAGTGCGGCCCTCGAAGGCGTACTTGGCCTTCATCGCCGCCCGGGGCAGCGCGTCGTCGAAGTCCTCCAGCGTGTGCAGCCCGGTCGGGCCGGTCGCGCCGAGGAAGCTCGGCCGGCTCGCGCGCCGGGTGATGCGCAGCGCATCGTCGCTCAAGTCGCCGAGTTCGTCGGAGCGTTCGGCGCACTCGGGGTCGTCGCCGTTGAACGGCTCCAGGATGCTCACCCAGGTGGCGTCCGAGCGGTCGAAGCGCCGGACCAGTTCGCGCCGGCGCGGGTCGCGCAGCGCCCAGCGGTCGAGCAGCAGCAGGCCGGGAGCCTCGGCGTTGCCGTCGATGATCGACTCGACCTCGTCGTCGAACTCGTGCACGGTCGGCTGGAACCCCAACTGCCGTGCGAGACGGGCCGCGTGCTGGGCGATCGGCGAGCCGACCGGCCGGTACGGGTGCCAGTCGGTGCGCCGCTCGCCGTAGTAGTCCGGGCTGCGGTCGGCGGGCAACTCGTTCTGGTGGTAGGAGAGTACGGAGATCCGCAGCTGCTTGGTCGGGGCGGTGACATTGAAGGCGCTCGGGAGGGTGTTGAACTCCAGCCGCCGCCCGACCGGGATCACCGTCTCCTCGGCGACCTGGACGATCCGGGCCGCCAGCCGGTGCACGGCCAGCTCGTAGGAGGAGCGGAAGTAGCTGAGCTTCATCAGCGCGTAGAGCCCCTCGGTGGCGTACTCGGGCCCGAAGCTCGTGTGGTTGAACTGGAGTTCACTGGCCACGTTCGGCAGCCGGTAGCGGCTCATCGGCGCCCACAGCACCGGCACGATGCCGCTGGTGCGCTCGGAGTCGAGGTTCGCCGGGTAGACCGGCCGACGGGTGAAGGCGTGCCACTCCTGGCCGCACGGGACGCTGTTGAAGTACCTCGGGGAGTACAGGGGTACGAAGACCCGGCACGTCGCCAACTCGTCGGACAGCCGTTCGGCCCACAACTCGCCCTGGTGCATGGACTCGTCCATGAAGCCGACCGCGACCCCGTCCGGGACGGTGGTGAGCTGCAGCACCGCCTCGCAGAGATCCCGGTACAACTGCCTGACCCAGTGGTTCGGGTCGCTCGCGCCCCGCGCACCGGCCTTGGGGGTGTGCGCGTAGGAGAGGAAGAAGTACGGCCGGGCGTCGTCCTCGTCCCAGCCCCGGTCAGTCACACGCGCCTCCCCCGGGCCCGTCGGCAAACCTGCCTCCCGCAGCCCCCGTGCGGCGGGGCTTCAGTGTAGGAACGACTGACACCCCAATGGAATAGCACAACGTCTCGCACGAATTGACATGACCGAAACGATGCCGCCACCCGTGCACAGGGAGCAGTACCCTCGTTCCGGCCGCCACGCACCACCAGGAGGGCATCCGTGGACCACCTCGTCTGGCAGAGGTCCAGCACCAGCAGCGACAAGGATGACTGGATCGAGATCGCCTCCGCGGGCGACCACGTCTACATCCGGCAGTCCAACGACCCCACCCTCGTCGTCACCACCACCCGCATCAAGTTCAACGCCTGGGTCCGCGGCGCCAAGGCCGGCGAGTTCGACCACTTCGTCGCCGACCCCGCCGGGCCCCTGAGGCGGGAACGGGAAAGCCGGACAATTCAGCGCCTTTCCCGATTTCTCCCGCGAGCTTCCGCACCGCCGCGGACCCGGCCGGTTCCGCGGTGCGGAATGGGCCGGGCCCGCGGTCGACCGGCTATTCGCCGGGCCGCGCGTGCGAAGAAATCATTTCCACAATGTTTCGGCCGGTTGCACCGCACCGGAACGACGCCCTGATCCCATACGATCGCGCGTCCGGCGCCCCGGTCAGCCGACGGCGGCCAGTTCGAGGTCGGCGTACGCCTGGCGCGCCCGCTCGATGTCCTCGCCGTACAGTTCCGACCAGGCGACGATGCCCTCGACCAGTCGCAACAGGCTCTCCCCCATGGGCGTGAGCTCGTACATCACGGCCGGCGGACGGCTCCCGACGACCCGGCGCCCGATGAAGCCGTCCCGCTCCAGGCGGACCAGCGTCTCGGACAGCACCTTGCCCGAAACGCCCTCCATGCCGGATTTCAGATCGCAGAATCGTCGCGCACCGGCGGAAATCTGCTGACAGGCGAGCATCGTCCACCGCTCGCCAATGCGGTCCATTACCAGACGCGCAAGACAGTCACCATTCATTTCGGTCTCCCCCCGTGGACCGGCTGTTACTTCGGGGTAACCATAACTCCCCGGGGTGCGGTCGTCACGGTGAAGTGGATCACGGTCCTGATCTATAACTGGGGACCTCCTCGATCACCACTTCCCAGGGGTTCCCCATGACCATTTCGCCCGAGAAGACCGTCACGGCCCTCGCCGCGGCCGCCCAGGCCGCGCCCGAGTGGGCCGCCGCGGGGGCCACCGTCCGCTTCGTCCTCAGCGACCCCGACACCGAGGTGACCCTCGACCCGCAGGGCCGGACCACCGACGCCGCTCCGACCCACGTGCTGCGGATCAGCTGGGCCGACCTGCTGGACATCACCTCCGGCCGACGCACCTTCATGCGCTCCGTCACCGGCCGCCGGCTGTCCTCGCACGGCCCGGTGATGCAGACCTTCGCTTTCGGCCAGGCCCTGGCGGCCTTCGGCCTCGGCCGCTGAGCACCCGGAGTCCGGAATCCCGGACTCCGAGCCCTCCGGACGTCCACCACCCCAGACAAGGAGCACCCATGTCCACCCTCCACTCCCCCGCCGACCACCCGCTGCTCGCCGCCCACGAGGCGGACGCCCTGCGCACCGTGGTCGCGTTCGCCAAGGACCAGGTGGCCCCCGGCGCCGCCGAGCGCGACGCCGTCGAGAAGGGCCAGGTGGACTGGGACACCGTCCGCGCCGGTCACCAGGTCGGCCTGCTGCGGATGGCGATCCCCCGGGAGCTGGGCGGCCTCGGGCTGAGCCAGATCGCCGTCTCGCTCGTCCTGGAGGAGCTGGCCGCCGCCGACCCCGGCATGGCCGTGGTCTTCGGCGCGACCGGCCTGTTCCAGACCCCGATCCTGATCTCCGGCGACACCCGCCTCCAGGAGCGCTACCTGCCGAAGTTCCTCGGCCCCGACCCGGTCCTGGCGTGCAACGCCGTGGCCGAGGAGCGCAACGGCACCGACCTGGTGCTCCCGCAGAACGCGCCGCACGCCCAGGAGATGACCAGCGCGAGGCGTTCCGGCGGCGGGTTCCTGCTGAACGGCACCAAGCGGTACATCACCAACGCCCCGGTGGCGACGTACGCGACGGTCATGGCCAACCTGGAGGGCGAGCCCGGATCGACCGGCCTGACCTGCTTCGTCACGGACCTGGAGCAGGACGGCGTCACCCGCGGCGAGATCCACGACAAGGTCGGCTACCGGACCGCGCCGGCGGGCGAGCTGGTCTTCACCGACGCCCGGGTCCCCGAGGAGAACGTCCTCAACGGCCTGGCCGGCGGGTGGGACCTCAACGTGGCGATCGGCAACGTGACCCGGGTGACCTGCGCGGCACTGGCCACCGGCATCGCCCGGCACGCCCTGGAGCGGGCCGTCGCCTGGAGCGGCAGCCGCCGGCAGGGCGGCCGGCTGCTGTACGAGCACCAGATGTCCGCGCGCAAGCTCGCCGACATGGCCGCGCGCGTCTCCGCCTCCCGGGCCCTGTACCTGGACGCCGCGGTGAAGGCCGACAACGTCATCCCGACCCCCGCGTACGAGCCGGCCGTCGCCAAGCTGGTCGCCGACCGCGCCGCCATCGACAACGCCGACGCCGCCATGGCCCTGATCGGCGCCCAGGCCTTCCAGCGCGGGGACGGCATGGACCGGGTCCTGCGGGACGCCTACGGGCCGCGGATCTACGAGGGCTCCCCCGAGGCGCTCGCGCTCGTGATCACCGGTGAGCTGTTCTCCGTCCCGGAGATCCGATGACCACCGCCCTCGCCGACCGCCACCGCGACGACCTCCTGCGCGACGGCGCCGACATCACCCTGCCGGGCCTGGAGGAGTCGCTCACCGGGGACCCGCTCTTCCACGCGGTGAGTCCCGAGGGGCTGCTGGTCCTGACCGTCGCCGGCGCGCGGCTGCCGGCCGCCGCGCTGGAACAGGTCTACCGCTTCCGCCTGGTGCAGTACCTCCAGCGCGGGTGGGTCGACGCGGCCGCGGTGGCCGCCCGCGGTCTGCGCGCCGAACCGTACGACGAGTTCGCGCTGCGGGACTTCCACACCCTCGTCGTGGAACGGTCCACCGGGCGCCTGCGCGGCTACGGAACCCTGGCCGCGGCCCGCGACCACGCCGACACCCCGCTCGGCGACCCCGGCCACCGGCCGTTCGTCGTCGAGCGGGACTACGCCCTCCCGCTGGCCGAGCACCTCGGCCCGCGGACCCCCTCGCACCTGGTGCGGGAGGGCAAGCGCCTGGTCCGCGACTACGCGATGCCCCGCTCGCAGGCCGCGGTCAGCGTCCCCTGGTGGGTCTACCTGGCCTGGGCGGCCGGCTGCCTGGAGGTGCTGGACAGCGACCCGGCCGCCGCGATCGTGGGCGACGGCAAGCTCGAAGGGGCCGTCAACCAGCTGCGCCTGCTGGGCTTCGCGGTGCGGACGCTGGATGTCGCACCCGTCCCGCCCGACCCCACCGACCTCTTCGCCCCCATGTGGGACCAGCAGGAGCGCTCGTACCCCTTCGTCCTCACGGACGACGGGGCGCTGCGGCCGACGCTGGAACACCTGCGGACCGTGCTCGGCTCCGGCCGGGAGGGCTCGGTGCGCTCCCGACTCGTCGACTTCCTGGAGGCCCGGTCATGACCGCGATCGACGTGGAGACCCCCGAACAGGCCCGTGAGCTGGACGAGGCGCAGTTCTACGCGTGCCTGACCCAGCGCAACCAGGGACTGATCCCGGACGAACTCCAGGAACGGATCGGCCGGACGCGCCTGCTGATCGCCGGCTGCGGCTCCATCGGCGGGGCCACCGTCCAGCCGCTCGGACGGATGGGGTACCGGCACTTCGTCCTGGCCGACGTGGGCACGTACGAGCTCAACAACCTGAACCGGCAGAACGCCACGGTGGACGACCTGGGCCGGAACAAGGCCTCCGTCGGCGTCGATCTGCTGCGCGGGATCAACCCACACGTCGACGCCCGGGTCGTCCCGGACGGCATCACCGCGGCCAACGTCCGGGCGCTGGTGGAGCAGGCGGACGTGATCGTCGACGGTGTCGACGTCACCACCCCCTCGGGCCTCGCGGCCAAGATCCGCCTGCACCAGGAAGCCTGCCGCCAGCGCAAGCCGCTGGTGACGGCCTGGGACATGGCGGGGATGCTCGCCGCCCAGTGCTTCGACTACCGGGTGGTCCGGGAGATCTTCGACGGCCAGATCGCCCCGGGCGACGAGGAGCGTCTGGACACCTGGGAGGTGGTCTTCCGGATCGCGCCCCGGGCGCACATCCCCGGCGAGATGTACCGGGAGCTGCGCCGCGGCCTGGCCCGGCCGGACTACAGCGTTCCCCAACTCACGGAGGCGGCGACCCAGTTCGGCGCGCTCGCGGTGCACATGGTCAACGTCCTGGTCTCCGGGCGGCCCCTGCCCCGCACCGTCGCGGTGGACGTCCACCACGTCGCGATGACCAGGGGCCGGCGCCTCGTCGACCGCCTCCACCGCCACCTGGAGCGGGCCCGTTTCCTCGCCTGGCTGCCGCCGGAGCAGGCCTGGAACGGCTTCGCCCCCGCACCGGTCTACCGGGCCCGCCGCCAGTGGGCCCTGCGCGCGGCCGGCCCGTCGAGAGAGAGGACAGCACCATGACCAGTGACTTCACCTACACCGACATCCGCAGCGCCGGCATCCGGCTGACCGCAGAGGAGTCGGAGCAGATCGCCCGGGCCGCGCTGGCCGTCGCCCTCGACTTCCGCGGGCACTCGCTGCACGACGCCGGTCTGCTGCACGCGGTCGAGCTGGCGGCCGCCGCGCTGCCGGCCCCGGTCCGGCGGGCGCTCATCGCGTTCCGCGACCGCAGCAACGCCGGCGGCTGCCTCCTGCTCACCGGCCTGCCGGTCGGAACGCTGCCCGCCACCCCGGACCGGCCGGAGTCGGAGCCGACCTGGTCGGAGGTCCCGGTGGCGACGATCAGCCAGCTCATGGTCATGTCGATGCTCGGCCGCTCCATCTCCTACAGCGACGAGAAGGACGGCCGGCTGGTCCAGGACGTCTGCCCGAAGCGCGGCGCCGAGCAGCGCCAGGAGAACAGCGGCTCCGTCCTGCTGGAGCTCCACACGGAGGACGGCTTCCACCCCAACCCGCCGCACTTCCTCAGCCTGGTCTGCCTGCGCGCGGACCACGACCAGGTCGCCGCCACCGTCAGCGGCGGGATCGGCGACGCCCTGCCGCTGCTGGACGCCGAGACGGTGGCGGCCCTGCGGCGGCCGGAGTTCCGGACCAGGTTCAGCTCCTCCTTCGTCCCGGACGCCTCGGTGGGGGTGCTGACCGCGCCCATGCCGGTCCTCTCCGGCGAGGAGGACTGCCCGGACCTCATGGTGGACTTCCACGCCACCGTCGCGACCACGCCGCGGGCGCGGACCGCGCTGGAGCGGCTGGAGGAGGCCGTGCGCCGCACGCTCAAGGGGCTGGTGCTCCGGCCGGGCGACCTGATCATCCTGGACAACCGCCGTGCGGTGCACGGGCGCACCGACTTCACCCCGCGCTACGACGGGAACGACCGCTGGCTGCGGCGCTCCTTCGTGGTCACCGACCTGCGGCCGCTCAACGGCCACCTCGGCCAGGGCGGTCAGGGCCGCAGCCACCGGCCGGTGACCCCGGTGGCGGCCGGCGCCGAGCGCGTGCTGGTGGGCACGGCCGGCGTCTGACGCCCCGGGCTCAGGCCATCCACCCCCGGGCGTCGGCGTTCTCGTCGGTGATCCGCTTCAGTTCCCCGTCGACGGTCGCGGCCGCCCGCCGGAAGACCTCCCGCCCCGCTTCGGTGAGTCGGATCTGGTAGCCGCGGCCGTCGCCCGGGGAGGGCCTGCGGTCCACGTACTCCGCGTCGACCATCTGCGTCAGCATCCGGGAGACCTGGGGCTGGCTGCGCGAGGTGCGGGTACTGACCTCTCCCGGGCGGACCCAGTCCCCCTCCGCCCACAGCACCTCCATGATCTCGTACGCGGTCACGCAGAGGTCGAACTCGTCGGACAGGGTGTGCTCGATCCTCTGGTTCATCTGCGCGCAGACGCGCACCAGGGACAGCCACCGATCGGCAAGAGGAGTGTTCGCCACGCTCCGCAGTCTAGATCCGACCCCCCTTCCATGTCGATTCATGCGCATGTATCTTGTTGCCCCGGAAAGGAGAACCGATGACTGAGGCAATCTCACTCGTGGACGCCAAGCAGGAGAACGACCGAGGAACCGAGCAGGGGCAGGAGCGGCAACCCGCCAAGACCTCCTGGATGCCGATGGCCGCCGTCGGCGTCGCCCAGCTGATGGTCATGCTGGACTCGACGGTCGTGAACGTGGCGCTGCCCTCGATCGGCTCCGAGCTCCCCGCCGACCAGACCGCCCTCCAGTGGACGATCAGCGCCTACATCCTCATGTACGGCAGCCTGCTGCTGTTCGGCGGCCGCGTCGCCGACGTCGTCGGACGGCGCCGGTCCTTCCTGGCCGGCCTGACCACCTTCGCCGTCGCGTCCGTCCTGTGCGGCCTCGCCGGCAACCAGGAACTGCTGATCGCCGGCCGCGTGCTCCAGGGCCTGGGAGCCGCGGTGCTCTCCGCCGCCGCCCTGTCGATCGTGGTGACGGTGTACCAGAACGAGGACCAGCGCAAGGCCGCCCTCGCCACCTGGAGCGGCCTCGGCGTGATCGGGGCCATCCTCGGCGCCGTCCTCGGCGGGCTCGTCGTCTCGGCCGTCAGCTGGCGCTGGGCCTTCCTGATCAACATCCCGATCAGCCTCGCCTCCGGGATCATCGGCCTGCGCAGCCTGCCGGCCATGCGCGCCGACGGCCGCCGCCCGCTGCGCCTGCCCACCGCCTTCTTCGCCACCGCCGGCCTGGCCTGCCTGTCCTTCGGCCTGATCCGGCTGCAC
Source organism: Kitasatospora sp. MY 5-36 (assembly GCF_001182915.1). Taxonomy (NCBI): domain Bacteria; kingdom Bacillati; phylum Actinomycetota; class Actinomycetes; order Kitasatosporales; family Streptomycetaceae; genus Kitasatospora; species Kitasatospora sp. MY 5-36. Next base: position 1,527 of record NZ_LFVW01000057.1, on the reverse strand, counting down.
GACGGCATGACCTCCGTCACCGCGTGGGCCAGCATGGGCCTGTCCGTGCTCCTGCTCGCCGGCGTCGCCCGGGCCGAACTGGGCAAGTCCGACCCGCTGCTCCCGCTGCACCTCCTGCGCATCCCCACCTACTGGCTCAGCAGCCTCGGGCTGCTGCTCGCCGCGATCGTGATGATGGGCAGCTCCTACCTGGCCAGCAACTACTTCCAGGGCGCGCACGACATGAGCGCCTTCGCCACCGGCCTCTCCATGCTCCCCATGGGCCTGGCCGCGCTGGTCTTCGCCTCCGTCGTGCCCAACCTCATCGGCGCCGTCGGCCCGGGCCTGACCTACCTGATCGGCGCACTCACCCAGATCGCCGGCGCCGCCGTCCTGGTCACCGGACCGTCCAGCACCGTCGTCGCCATCGTCGCGCTGACCGTCATCGGGGCCGGCCTGCCCACCTGCTTCGTCCCGCTGTACGGGGTCGGCACCTCCCACGTGCTCCCCGAGGAGTCCGGCGTCGGCTCCGGCCTGCTGAACACCTTCAACGAGAGCGGCGCCGCCCTCGGCATCGCGGTGATCGGCACCATCCTGGCCACCTCCACCGACGGCGAGCTGGCCTCCGGCGCCACCGCCCCGGACGCCATGACCACCGGCGTCGGCAACGGCTTCCTCGCCGTCGTGATCTGCGCGGCCCTCGCCGCCTGCATCGCCCTGGGCCTGCACCGGCTGACCCGTGCCGCCGGGCAGCCCGCGCCCACGGAGTCCTGAAACCACCCCCTCCCCGGGCCGAACCGGCCCCCCGGAACCGCCCGACCGGCCCCCCGCCGGTCGGGCGTTCCGCTGTCCGGGCCCGGGGGTCACCCCCCGTAGCGGGCGGCCAGGGTCCGGACCGTTGCGGCGATGCGGGCGCGGAGTTCGGCCGGTTCCAGGACCTCGACGTCGGCGCCCAGCCGCAGGAACTCCCCGTGCGCGTGGTCCAGCGACTCGATCGGCACCCGGGCCTCCGTCCAGCCCCCGTCCGCGGCGGCGACCCCGAGGCGCCGGGCGCCCTCCGGGGTGAGCCGGACCAGCGCCTCCCCGGTGTGCAGCCGGGCCCGGAAGTCGGCGAGGTAGTCCGCCCAGTACGCGCCCAGGCCGAAGCCGTCCGGCACCGCGAACTCCTCGTCCAGCTCGCGCAGTTCGACGACCTGGTCGACCCGGTACGTGCGCATCCCGGTCGGCCCGGCGGCGACCAGGTACCAGCGCCCCGCCTTGAGCACCAGCCCGTACGGCTCCACCCGCCGCTCGATCTCCTCCGGCGCCCGCCAGCGCCGGTACCGCAGCACCACCGCCCGGCGCTCCCACACCGCGGCGGCCACGGCGGCCAGGTGCGGGGTCTCGTCCGCCGCGCCGTACCAGCCGGGCGCGTCGAGCAGGAAGCGCTCCTGGATCCGCCCGGCGTGCTCGCGCAGCTCGGCCGGCAGGGCCGCCCGCAGCTTGAGCTGGGCGGCGGCGAGCGCCTCGCCGAGGCCCAACTGGGCTGCGGCGCCCGGGAGTGCGGCG
>NZ_LFVW01000582.1:0-7262 GCF_001182915.1 Kitasatospora sp. MY 5-36 | reverse complement strand
GGCCGACCGGCTCCAGCGCGGCCTCCCAGACACCCTTGCGCAGCGGCAGCGCGACGCCGTCCGAGCCGGTCCGGGTGGCGGGCACCCGGGCCCGGAAGCGGCCGTCCGGGCCGGTGCCGACCGCGGTGCGGACCTCGCTCGCGGAGCCGGGGTGGCGCAGCACCAGCTCCAGTGCCGAGGCCGGGCCCGGGCAGTGGCCGGACAGCTCGAAGCCGCCGTCCCGTACGGCGATCCGGTCGACCAGGCCGGCCGCGGGCTGGACGCAGAGCTGGAGCCGGCCGTCGGCGAGGTGCTTGAGGTAGAGCACCCGGTCCGGGGCGCCGGGCAGCGGGTGCTGGCCGGCCACCGGGCCGCCGCGCTCGTCGAGGCAGGGCTGCACGGCGGCGCCGTCGGGGTACAGCAGTTCGGCGTCCCAGTGCTCCAGCAGGCCGCCGCCCCGCCCGTCGGCGGTGAACGGCCGGTACGGCACCCGGACGGTGAAGGTGTTGCCGGTGCGGGCGAGCGGCCGCTCGACCACTGCGTCGCTCTCCCGGTGGCGCAGCCGCAGCACGGTGCCGGAGGGGCAGGTGTCGGCGACCCCGTCCAGGTCCAGGCCGTCGGGGGCGGGGGCGGCCCGGGTGACCAGGACGGCCGGGCGCTCCAGCCGCAGGTGCAGCCGGCCGTCGGCGAAGAACGGCTGGAGCCGGACGTCGTGGTCCACCCAGTGGGCCGGCGGGTACTCGCCGGACCCGCACCAGTACGGGGCGAGGGCGCCGTACCGGCGGCGCACCCGGGCGGGGCGGGGGCGGGTGAAGAGCGTGGCCTCGATCCGCCAGTCGCCGAGCAGCCAGTGGCCCCCGCGGCGCAGCCGGCCGGGGGCTATCAGGGCGGTGAAGCCGGACCAGTCGTGGTTGTGCTCGGACTGGGCGCTGTCGTCGGTGACCTCGGGCATCCGGCGGGGGCGGGAGCGCAGGTGCAGCGGCGGCTGGGAGCGGTTCTGGTGGCGGAGGGTCAGCCAGGTCCAGGCGGAGCCGGGCCGGCCGGTGTCCTGGCCGTCCGGGCGGGCGAAGCCGGTGAGCTCCAGGCCGCGGCCGTGCCAGCGGGCGCGCAGCAGGCCGAAGGCGACGTCCTCGTCGGCGGCGGGGTGGTCGGCGGCCACCCGGGGGGCGGCGTGCGGCAGGACCAGCCGGGTGAGCACAGGCATGGCGGTGGGAGCCCTTCGGGAGGGAGATCCACATCCCATCCAGAAATGGCGCCGGGGTCAATTGCACGCTTTTTCGAATGCCCCGGGGAATTGCGTTTCCGGGAACGCCCATTCGACATTCGAAATCGGTTTTCCGGTCGTTTCCGGATCCGGCTCCGGAAACGCGCGTGCGCGGTGGCTACTCCTTGCGGAGCATCGCGTCGACCACCCGGGCGGAGGCCTTGCCGTCGTCCAGGTCGCAGTAGGCCTCGCGGAACGCGGCGGCCCGGTCCGCGTACTTCGCCGCGACCTCGTCCACCCGGCCGAGCACCGAGAGGAGCTCCTCGGAGGTGGCCGGCATCGGGCCGGGTGCCTCGGCCTCGAAGTTCAGGCTGAAGCCGCGCAGGTTGTCCCGGTAGTGCTCCAGGTCGTGGGTGAAGAACACGATCGGCTTGCCGGTCGACGCGAAGTCGAACGCGCTCGCCGAGTAGTCGGTCACCAGGACGTCGGCGATCAGCAGCAGCTCCGCCATGTCGGGGTAGGTGCCGACGTCCCAGATGTAGCCGTTGCCGGCGCCCGGGATCTGGCCGCACATCAGGTGGTGCCGGCGCACCAGCAGCACCTGGTCGTCGCCGAGCGCGGCCCTGGCCGCCGCCAGGTCGATCCGCAGGTCGATCTGGTAGCCGCCCTGCGGCCGGCGCCGGTCCTCGCGCCAGGTCGGCGCGTAGAGCACGACCTTCTTGCCCTCGGGCAGGCCGAGCCGCTCCCGGACCTGCTCGGCGGTCTTCTCCCGGTCGGTCGCGAACAGCAGGTCGTTGCGGGGCGAACCGCTCTCCAGGATCTCGCCCTTGAAGTCGAAGGCGCGCCGCAGCACCGGGGCCGACCAGCGGTTGCCGGCCACCAGCAGGCTCCAGTTCGGGACTTCCCGGGCCAGGCTCTTGAGGTACTTGGAGTCGGTGAACCAGACCTTCTCGAAGTCGAAGCCGATCTGCTTCAGCGGGGTGCCGTGCCAGGTCTGGACGACCACCTGGTCGGGGCGGCGGACGAAGAAGTCGGGCAGGTGGGTGCTGGCCACGACGTACTTGGCGGTGGCCAGCGCCTCGTACCACTCCGGGCTGCGGTACCGGAGCGCGGTCGCGCTCTGCGGCAGCTCGGCCTGCATGTCGTCGTTGCCCCACAGGTGCTCCAGCGACAGGCCGCGGCGGACCAGCTCCTCGTGCACCGCCCGGGGCGAGCCGGAGTACGTGCCGTACTTGCCCGTGTGGTACAGCACCGTGTCGCGCACCGGCAGCCGGCGGGCGGCCGGGTAGTCCACGCTCTGCAGCTGGCGCTGCCGGTAGCCGGCCCGCTCCTCGGGCAGCAGCACCGAGTGCGACTCCAACGACAGGGCGTCGTGGTCGCGGCGCTCCAGCACTATCCGCTTGCCGCGGGACTCCACCTCGACCGGCAGGACGTCGAAGCAGTCCGGGGTCACCAGCGCGGCGGCGTCCGGCAGTTCGGGCACCGGCACGCCGACCGGGCGGAAGACGACGTTCCAGGTGCCCCGGGAGAGCGGCACCCGGCCGGCGAAGGAGGCCGTCGGCACGGCGGGCAGCGCGGTGCGGAAGCGGCCGTCGGAGATCTCCACCGGGTAGGCGTGCTCCTCCTCGCGCCACTCGTGACGGACCACCAGCTCCCAGCGGTGCGCGCCGGGCAGCGGGAACGAGCCGCTCAGCAGGAAGCCGTCGGCGCCGCGCGAGGACACCTCGTCCACCAGCGGCTGGAGCACCTGGTCGGTGAACTGGAGGTGCCCGTGGGGGGAGGGCTTGGAGTAGAGCGCCCGGCGCTCGGCGACCGGGGCCTGCGGGTTCAGCGCCAGGTGCAGCCGCTCGGGCGCGTTGCGGTCGTCCCAGGCCAGCTGGACGGTGCTGCCGTCGGCCAGCAGCAGCGCGCCGTCCCAGTGGTCGCGGCTGCGCTCGGCGGCCACCGGGTCCAGCTCGGCCCAGGCCTCGCGGACGGCGGTCAGCTCGGCGACCGGGAAGGCCGCGGTGAACGGCTGGAGCGAGCCGACCGGAGCGCCCAGCTCCAGCGGGAAGGTCAGGTGGCGGTCCGACTCGGTGTGGGTGAGCCGCAGCCGCGCCCCGGCGAAGCTCGGGCCGGAGCGGGCCGCGCCCGAGACCTCCAGCCGGTCGCCGTGGGCGGCCAGGCCGGTCACCCGGGCCTTGACCGTCTCCACCCGGAGGTAGACGAAGTTGTCCCGGATCCACGGCACGATCCGCACGTCCGGCTCGACCCAGTGCGACGGGAGGTACAGCGCGCTGTCGCTCCACCCGGCCGAGATCCGGCCCTTGTAGACCCCGCCCTTGCCCGCGCCGGCCACCAGGAGGCGCCAGTTGCCGTCCTTCCACTGGCCGCGGTGCTTCAGCTTCTTCGGGTCTATGGCCACGGTGAAGCCGGACCAGTCGCAGCTGTACAGGTCGTGGTGGCAGCTCGCGGTGGCCTCGGGGCTGTACGTCGTCCGCATCGGCACCGCGATGACCCGGCGGCCCTTGGCCTCGCGCAGCACCAGGGTGCGGACCATGTCGTGCTTGCCGGCCGCGCCCAGCTGCTCCGGGTACGCGTGCCCGGTCAGCCGGAGCTTCCCGTCCTCCCAGGTGCTGCGGTACAGCCGGCTGCGGATCACCAGCGAGTTGTCCAGCTTGAGCACCCCGGCCGGCACGCTCTTGCGCCCGCCGCGCAGGAACGGGTAGTCGGCGTACGGGCGCAGCAGGCCGCGGGCCTGGACACCGCCGCCGCTCTCGCGCTCGTACGTGATCTGCTCGACCAGCTCGTCCATCCGGCCGGACAGGGTCAGGTGGTACTTCAGCCGCAGCGGTGCGCGCAGCCGGGCGACGTGCTCGGCGCCGATCGACCGGAGCAGCCGGCCGACGTGCTGGAGGTAGGCGTCCCGGTACTCCTTGTCCCCTTCGACGAGGGACGAGAAGAACATCGGGATCTCCTCGACGAGGGTGTTCTCGTCGTAGGAGCGCAGGTACTCGGCGAAGCGCGGCTCGGTCTGCTTCGTCAGCCAGGCGCGGACCAGCTCGACCGAGGCGACCCGGTCGATCAGGCCCCTGGGGTTGGTGCGCATCTGCGTGATCGACATCTCGCCGACCTCGCGCTCGCGCCAGTGGTAGATCGGCTCGGAGAGCACGTCCACGCTCTTGGCCAGGTAGTGGTGCGGCACGCTGACCGGCGCGTCCTCGTAGAGGATGCCCTCGGGGTAGAGCAGGCCGGCCGCGTCGAAGAACGAGCGGCGGTACACCTTGTTCCACGCGGTGCGGTCGGTGACCAGCGCCGGGATCTCGGTGATGTGGGTCTTGAGCCTGGTCTCCTTGAACGGCTTCAGGTGGCCGCCGGACTGGTAGTAGCCCACGGCGCGGAAGCGCAGCACGTTGCCGGTGCAGAAGTCCGAGCCGGTCTCGTCCAGCGTGTTGATCATCAGCTCGTACGCGCTCGGCGGCATCGAGTCGTCGCTGTCCACGAAGCACAGGAACTCGGAGTCCGGGTCGATGTGCCGGATGCCGGTGTTGCGGGCCGCGCCGAGGCCCTTGTTCACCTGCCGGACCAGCCGGAACCGGGAGTCCTGGGCCGCGTACGCCTCGGCGAGCGCCGCGCTGCCGTCCTTCGAACCGTCGTCGACCATGACGCACTCGAAGTCCGTGAAGGTCTGGGCGGCGATCGAGTCGAGGCATTCGACGAGGTAGCGCTCGACGTTGTAGATCGGGACGACGATGGAGAGGCGGGGAGCCATCGGCTACGCAGGCCTTTCTCTGGAGGAGCGTGGCAGCCCGTACGGGGTCTGACCGCACTTGGATCGGTGCGTACGTGCGCCCCCGATCCTACCTCCGGGGACCTCGCCCACCCGGGGACCACTACGCTGGGTCCGTGTCCCGTTTCAGCGTGATCGTCCCCGTGTACCAGGTCCAGGACTACCTCGCCGAGTGCCTCGATTCGGTGCTCGGCCAGGACGGCCCGGACGTCGAACTGATCGCGGTGGACGACCGCTCCCCGGACGGCTGCGGCGCGATCCTGGACGGGGCCGCCGCCGCCGACGCCCGGGTCCGGGTGCTGCACCTGCCGGAGAACGTCGGCCTCGGCCGGGCCCGCAACGCCGGCCTGGAGGTCGCCACCGGGGAGTACGTGGTCTTCCTCGACAGCGACGACACGCTGACCCCCGGATTGCTGAAGAGCATCGACGAGCGGCTCACCGCCACGGGTGACCCGGACATCCTGGTTTACGACTACGCCCGCACCTACGCCGACGGCCGGATCACCCGGGCCGCCTCCGCGCACGTCTTCGGCGCCGCCTCCCCGGACGTCTTCGACCTCGACGCCCGCCCCGACCTGCTCGACCTGCTCCAGGTCGTCTGGAACAAGGCCTACCGCCGTGATTTCATCACCGAGCAGCGGCTGGTCTTCCCGGCTGGCTACTACGAGGACACCCCCTGGACGTACCCGGCGCTGCTCGCCGCCGCCCGGATCACCCTGCTCGACCAGGTCGGCGTGCACTACCGCCAGCGCCAGGAGGGCGGCAACATCCTGGCCACCGCCAGCCGCAAGCACTTCGACGTGTTCGCCCAGTACGACCTGGTCTTCGCCTTCCTCGACGGCCGCCCCGACCTGGACCGCTGGCGCCCGGTCGTCTACGGCCGGATGCTGCACCACCTCAACACCGTGGTCTCCAAGCCCGGCCGGGTCCCGCCCGGCGACCGCCGCGAGTACTTCCGCCGGGCCGCCGAGCACTGCGCCCGGCTGCGCCCGGCCGGCTACCGGCCGCCGGCCGGCGTGGACGGCGTGCGCACCGAGCTGCTCAGCCACGGCCGCTACGGGGCCTACCAGGCCGTCCGGGCCCTCGCCAAGGCCCGGCGACTCGTCAAGCGCTGAGCGCGAACTGACGCCCGTTCGGGGGACGGACCGGCTATAACCGGTAGGTGGACTTCCTGACCCGCCTGCCGGTCGTCGGCCCGCTCGTGGCCCGGGTGCTGCGCAGCCGCCCGTACCGGGTGTACGAGTACTTCTCCGCCGCCCGGGGCAACCGGCTGGCCGGCGCCGTCACCTTCTTCGGCTTCCTCGCGCTCTTCCCGCTGCTCACGGTGGGCCTGGCGGTCGCCGCCGCGACGCTGAGCGACAGCCGGGTCCACGAGCTGCAGGAGCACATCTCCGACCAGCTGCCGGGGCTCTCGGACGCGCTCAACCTGCCCGCCCTGGTGGCCAACGCGGGCACCGTCGGGCTGGTCGGCGGGGCGCTGCTGCTGGTCTCCGGCCTCGGCTGGGTGGACACCATGCGCACCTCGATCCGCGACCTGTGGCAGCTGCCCCAGGAGGAGGGCAACCCGGTCCTGCGCAAGGGGTGGGACGTGGCGGTGCTGGCCGGCCTCGGCCTGGTGTCGCTGTTCTCGCTGGCCACCTCCGCCGCCGGCACCACGCTCGCCGGCCGGATCGCCGACGCGATCGGCCTCAACAGCGGGTACCTGCTGACCGCGGTCGGCGTGCTGATCGCCATAGCGTGCGACATGCTGCTCTTCGCCTACCTGCTGGCGCCCTTCCCCGGGATCACCGACCAGCGCCGGCGGGACCTGGTGCAGGCCGCGCTGATCGGCTCGGTCGGCTTCGAGCTGCTGAAGCTGCTGCTCGCCTCCTACCTGGGCTCGGTCGCCGGACGGAGCCTGTACGGGGCGTTCGCCACGCCGGTGGCGCTGCTGCTGTGGATCAACTTCGTCTCCCGGCTGCTGATGTACTGCGTGGCCTGGACGGCGACGGCGGACCCGGTGGCCGCCCGGGACCGGACCAGGGCGCACGGGCGGGCGCTGCTGGAGGCGGCCGACGAGGCGGAGGCGGCGGCGGAGGCGGACGCGGCGGAGCGGGCCGCCCGGGCCGAGCAGCGGAAGAAGGAGAAGGAGCAGGAGAACGGGGAGGGCGAGGACGAGGACGAGGGAAGGGCCCGGCCCCGGGACTGAGGCCGAGCCCTCCCACCCGTCGGCGGGTCAGCCGGCGGAGCGGCGCCGCAGCAGCACCAGCGCGCCGTACCCGGCCGCGGCCCCGGCCAGCACCACGGCCGACCAGCCGCCGAGGCCGAGCC
>NZ_LFVW01000581.1:0-7326 GCF_001182915.1 Kitasatospora sp. MY 5-36 | reverse complement strand
CCGCCCCGGTGAGCAGGACGGCGGCCAGCGTCGCCGAGGCCCCGCGCCGGCGCAGGACCCCCGGCCGGGTGAGCAGCAGGACGGCCGCGACCGCGGCGACGCCCGCCGCGGTGAGGACGAGGGCCGCGTACCCCGGCTCCAGACGCAGGAGTGCCGCCGTGACCGCCCAGGCCGAGACGGCGGGCAGCAGCAGCCGGAAGTCGGCGCCCGGAGAACGGGACGCAACGGCCGGACCGACCGGCGTGGTGGCGACGGACATGGCGGCACCTCCCTTCGAAGGCCGGGCATGCGGGCGGGGGAAGCGGACAAGGGGAACGGGCAGGGACCGCGGCAGGACAGGGCGTCAGAGGGTGAGCAGCGGACGGAGCTCCGCGTACGTACGGGCGCCGATGCCGCTGACCTGCCGGAGTTGGTCGAGGGAGCGGAAGGAGCCGTGCGAGGTGCGGTAGGCGAGGATGCGCTGGGCGAGGGTGGGGCCGACACCGGGAAGGCTGTCGAGCTGTTCGAGCGTCGCGCGGTTGAGGCTGACGGGCGGCCGGGGCACGGTGAGGCCCGGAGGGCCGCTCCCGCTTCCGACCGCCGGGCCGGGGGCGGGCGCCTGCTCGCCGACCAGGATCTGCTCACCGTCCGTCAGGATGCGGGCCAGGTTGAGGTTCCTGGTGTCCGTCTCCGGCAGCGGACCGCCCGCCGCCCGCAGGGCGTCGGCTACCCGGGAGCCGCCGGGCAGGGTGTGCAGGCCCGGGAGGTGGACCCGGCCGCCGATGTCCACCACGACAGCCGGCCCGGTGCCGGACACGGCCTCGGCACCGGCGCCGGGCCCGGCCCTGGAAGGAGCGGAGTCGTCGGGGACGGACGGCTCCGCCCCCGACGGTGCCGCGACCGCCGCGAGCGCGGGTACGGCGACCGCCTCCGGCCGGGCCAGCCAGAAGTGCTGCACGGCGTAACCGACCGCGAACAGCAGCAGGATGGCCAATCCGGCCACCGCGCGCCGATCGAGTGCCAGCACCGAGGCGAACGAGGGGATTGAGGAGGATGCGGAGAACCGCGAACGCGCCCCGGCCTCCGGCGGCCCCATGTCGGCGTCGCCCGGATCCGACGCAACACCCGCATCCGGCGGGACCGGCGTCGCATCCGACAGCACCGACACCGGCATCGCAACCGGCGACGGCGGCGGGGCCGGGCCCGAGGAGCCCCCTCCGACACCGCCCTCCGGCTCGTCGTCCATCGGCAGCAGCGCGGCCATCCGCAGCCGCACCGTCTCGTTGATCGCATGGCGCTTCGCCGCGCCCAGGCCCATGGTCGTCATGCCGAGGACGGTAGGAGTCCTCCGGCGAACGTGCGGAAATTAGCGAAACCCTGTGGATAACCCGGGGGTTGTGGATAAAAAGCGTCACTCACAAGAGTGGGTAGGACCGCCTGAGGTTGACCGAGCGGCCAGCGAACCACCCAACGAACCACCCAACGGACCGCCACCCCCTCAGCGCGGCGCGACCACCACTGCCAGCAGCCCCGGCCCGACGTGCGCCCCGATCACCGCCCCCACCTCGCCCACGTACAGCTCCCGCAGCCCCGGCACCCGGGCCCGCAGCCGCTCCGCGAGCGGTTCGGCCCGCTCCTCGGCCGCCAGGTGGTGCACGGTGATGTCGACGTCCAGCTCCCCCGACCGCTCGACCGCGATCTCCTCCAGCCGCGCGATCGCCCGCGACGCCGTCCGCACCTTCTCCAGCGGCTCGATCCGCCCGCCGTCCAGGTGCAGCAGCGGTTTGACCGCCAGGGCCGACCCGAGCAGCGCCCGCGCCGCCCCGATCCGTCCGCCCCGGCGCAGGTGTTCCAGGGTGTCGACGTAGAAGAACCCGCTGGTCCCGGCCGCCCGCCGGCCGGCCGCCTCGGCCGCCTCGGCCAAGCCCTGCCCGGCCGCGATCGCCTCGGCCGCCGCCAGCACCCCGTACCCGAGCGCCATCCCGACCAGTCGGCTGTCCACCACCCGCACCGGTACGGGCGCCTCGGCGGCGGCCAGCCGGGCGGCCTCGACGGTGCCGGACAGTTCGCCGGAGATGTGCACCGAGACGATGCCCTTCGCCCCGGCCTCGGCGGCCGCCCGGTAGGCGGCGGCGAAGGTCTCCGGGTTCGGCCGGGAGGTGGTCACCCGCTGCTTGCCGCGCAGCGCCTCGGCGACGTCCTTCGGGGAGATCTCGACGCCCTCGCTCAGCACCGAGTCGCCGACCGCGACGCTCAGCGGGACCACCGTGATCCCGTACCGGTCGAGGGCGTCCTGCGGCAGATAGGCCGTGGAATCGGTGACAAGTGCGAGGTCGGAGGGCATGAGCCGGAGGTTACCCCCCGTCGCTCCGGGAGGACAGCGCCCGGTCCGGGCCCCCTCGGGAGGCCCCGTGACGCGCGACCGGCTCAGCCCGCCCAGGGTCCCGTGACGCCCGACCGGCTCAGCCCGCCGAGGGCCCCGTCGAGGGCTTGCGCAGCCGCTGCGCCAGCTTGGCCAGCGGATCGGCGAGCCCGAGCAGCTCCTCCGCGCTCGGCCGCCCCTTCCCGTCGGTCAGCCCGGCCCGAGCCGCACCCCCGGACCGCGCCGCACCCCCGGTCGCCCCCGCGGAACCACCAGAGCCCGCAGCAGCACCACCGACCCCCGCGGACCCACCGGCCCCCGAAGCTCCACCCGCCCCCGCGGAACCGGCAGCCCCCGAAGCATCCCCCGCGACATCCCAGTGCCGCAGCGCCCCCGCCTCGCTCTCGCACTCCTGGCTCAGCCGGCTCAGCTCGTCGTCCGCGAACCGGTGCATCCGGTCCTGCGCCGCCCAGCGCATGGTCTCCGCCGAGTGCGTGATCCGCTCCGCCCGCTCGCGCAGCTCCGGCAGTTTGGCGGCGATCCGCGCGGTGTCCGGCTCGCGCTCCAGCATCCGCAGCTCGCCGTCGAGTTCGGCGGCGTGCGTGTCGAGCCGGTCGAGCAGGGCGAGCGACTCCCCGAGCTGGGAGTCCTGCGCGAGGCCGCCCTCCAGTACCTGCCGGGTGCCGTCGAGCGAGGTCCGCAGGCCCAGCCGGACGGTGGCGATCTGCGCGGGCGGGCCGACCCTGGTGTACGTCTTCGCCTTGAGGGTGGCGGTCTCCACGGCGCGCCGGGCGTTGGCCTCGTGCTTCTCGATCTTCGCGCCGACGGCCTTGGCGGCCTTGACCGTGCCGATCACGGCCAGGACCATCGCCGCGACCCCGAAGAGCAGGACCAGCCCGATCATCACGCCGAACACGTCCATCGCGCGCCACCTTCCGCCGTCGTTCCGGCCCCCACCGGGCCCAACGCGGGCCGCATTGCCGAGGGTTCCACGGTAGCCGCCGGAACCCGCCCGGGGGCAGCCGAGAGGGCCCCGGCGGACGGAGATCAGGGTCAGATCCGGGATCTCCCCGAGGGCCCCCGACCACCCTGGAAGCCCCCCGCAAGCGCCCCGCAAGACGCCCAGCCGGCACCGAACCCGAAAACGCCGACTCCCGAAAGCACCGGATCCCGAGAACGCCGACCCCCCGAAAGCACCGAACCCCGAAAGACCCCGAAAACGCCGGACGGGCGCCCCGAAGGACGCCCGCCCGACCGCTCCCGCGACCGCTCCCGCGATCACCCCGCGGTCACTTCCGCACCAAGAACACTCAGCCGGTGACGATGTTCACCAGCTTCGGCGCCCGCGCGATCACCTTCCGCACCTCGGCCCCGCCGATCGCCGCGACGACGGCCGGCTCCGCCAGCGCCAGCGCCTCCAGCTCGGCGTCCGAGATGCCCGGCGCGACCTCCAGCCGCGCCTTGACCTTGCCCTTGATCTGGACCACGCAGGTCACCGTCTCGTCCACCACGTACGCCGGGTCGGCGACCGGGTAGTCGGTGTGCGCCAGCGACTCGCCGTGGCCCAGTCGGCGCCACAGCTCCTCGGCGACGTGCGGGGCCAGCGGCGCGACCATCAGCACCAGCTGCTCGGCCACCGCCCGCGGCGTGGAGCCGCGCTTGACCAGGTAGTTGTTCAGCTCGATGGCCTTGGCGACGGCCGTGTTGAAGCGCAGCCCGGCCATGTCCCCGCGGATGCCGTCGATGGCCTTGTGCAGGGCGCGCAGCGTCGCCTCGTCCGGCTCCTCCTCGGTGACGACCAGTTCGCCGGTGGTCTCCGAGACGACGTTGCGCCACAGGCGCTGCAGGAAGCGGTACGAGCCGACGACGGCGCGGGTGTCCCACGGGCGGGAGACGTCCAGCGGGCCCATCGACATCTCGTACAGGCGCAGCGTGTCGGCGCCGTACTCGTCGGCGATGTCGTCCGGCGCGACGGCGTTCTTCAGGGACTTGCCCATCTTCCCGGCCTCGCGCTTGACCGGCTCGCCGTCCCAGAAGTACTGGCCGTCGCGCTCCTCGACCTCGGCGGCGGGCACCGGGAAGCCGCGCTCGTCGCGGTAGACGTCGGCGGTGATCATGCCCTGGTTGAACAGCTTGTGGAACGGCTCGACGGACGAGACGTGGCCCAGGTCGTGCAGCACCTTGTGCCAGAAGCGCGCGTACAGCAGGTGCAGCACGGCGTGCTCGGCGCCGCCGACGTACAGGTCGGCGCCGCCGGCGGGCTTGGTCTCCGTCGGGCCCAGCCAGTACTTCTCGTTGGCCGGGTCGACGACCGCCTCGGAGTTGGACGGGTCGACGTAGCGCAGCTCGTACCAGCAGGAGCCGGCCCAGTTGGGCATGGTGTTGGTCTCGCGGCGGTACTTCCTGACGCCGTCGCCCAGGTCCAGTTCGACGTTGACCCAGGCCTCGTTGCGCGACAGCGGGGTCTCCGGAGAGGAGGCGGCGTCGTACGCGTCGTAGGTGCGCGGCGAGTAGTCGTCGACCTCGGGGACCTCGACCGGCAGCATCGACTCGGGCAGCGCGTGCATCACGCCGTCCTCGTCGTAGACGATCGGGAAGGGCTCGCCCCAGTACCGCTGGCGGCTGAACAGCCAGTCGCGCAGGCGGTAGTTGACGGTGCCCTCGCCGATGCCGCGCTCGGCCAGCCAGGCGGTGACGGCGGCCTTGGCCTCGACGACGCTCAGCCCGTCCAGGGACAGCGACACGTCGCCCTCGGTGCGGGCGGAGTTGACGATGACGGAGTCGTAGGTGTCGAACGCGTCGTCCCACTCGGCCGGGTCCTGGCCCCGCCCGTCGGTGGGCTCGACGACGCAGCGCATCGGCAGCGCGAAGGCGCGGGCGAAGGCGAAGTCGCGGTGGTCGTGGGCGGGGACGGCCATGATGGCGCCGGTGCCGTAGCCCATCAGCACGTAGTCGGCGATGAACACCGGGACGGACTCGCCGCTGACCGGGTTGACGGCGTGGGCGCCGGTGAAGACACCGGTCTTGACCTTGGCCTCGACCTGCCGCTCGACGTCCGACTTGGCGGCGGCCGTGGCGCGGTAGGCGGCGACGGCCTCGGCGGGGGTCGCGGCGCCGCCGGTCCACTCGGCGGGCACGCCCTCGGGCCAGACGGCGGGGACGATCGAGTCGACCAGGGCGTGCTCGGGGGCCAGCACCATGTAGGTGGCGCCGAACAGGGTGTCGGGCCGGGTGGTGAAGACGGTGATCTTCTGGTCGCCGGGGGCCGCGAAGTCGACCCGGGCGCCCTCGGAGCGCCCGATCCAGTTGCGCTGCTGCAGCTTGATGGCCTCGGGCCAGTCCAGCAGGTCCAGGTCCTCGATCAGCCGGTCCGAGTACGCGGTGATGCGCATCATCCACTGGCGCAGGTTGGACTTGAACACCGGGAAGTTGCCGCGCTCGGAGCGGCCGTCCGCGGTGACCTCCTCGTTGGCCAGGACGGTGCCCAGGCCCGGGCACCAGTTGACCGGCACCTCCTTGGCGTAGGCCAGGCGGTACTCGCCCAGCACCTCGTCGCGCTCGGCGACGGTCAGCCCGGCCCAGGCGCGCCCGTCCGGCAGCTCACGCGCGCCGGACTCGAAGTCGGCGACCAGCTCGGCGATCGGGCGGGCCTTGCGGGCGTCCGCGTCGTACCAGGAGTTGAAGATCTGCAGGAAGATCCACTGGGTCCAGCGGTAGTAGTCCGGGTCGATCGTGGAGATCGAGCGGCGCGGGTCGTGGCCCAGGCCCAGCCGGCGCAGCTGCTGGCGCATGTTGGCGATGTTGGCCTCGGTGGAGACCCGCGGGTGGGTGCCGGTCTGCACCGCGTACTGCTCGGCGGGCAGGCCGAAGGCGTCGTAGCCCAGCGTGTGCAGCACGTTGTGGCCGGTCATCCGCTGGTAGCGGGCGAAGACGTCGGTGGCGATGTAGCCCAGCGGGTGGCCGACGTGCAGGCCCGCGCCCGAGGGGTACGGGAACATGTCCATGATGAAGCTGTGCGGCTTCGCGGCGACGTCGCCGGCCGCCGGGTCGGCCAGCGCACCGGTGGGGTTGGGGGCGTGGAAGGTGCCCTCCTTCTCCCAGATGTCCTGCCAGCGGGACTCGATCTCGGCCGCCAGCGCAGCGCTGTACCGGAACGGCTCGGTCGCGGTCTCGGCCGCGCCGGACGCAGGGGTCGTCTCGCTCATGGTCCTTCAAGCTCCATCGGTGTCGGTTGGCGAACCGCGCGGGCGGCCGGCCCGTGGACCCGGCCCGGGACGGGATCGGGGGGCGGAAAACAAAAAATCCCCTCGCAGGAGGGGACGCCACGCCGACTCCGGCACCGCCCGAAGGCTCAGCCGGTCCTGGTCAGCGCGGCCGGCTAAGGAGCAGGCGCACGGTTCGCATGGGCTCAGGGTACCGCAAGCGGGTCGACGGGCTGCGGGGTATACCGCCGGGACGGCGGCACGGAGCCGCCCAGGGCCGCACGGAGCTCCGCAGGACCACGCGGAGCCGCACAAGCCCCGCAGAGCCACGCAGGACCGCAGGAGGCCGTACAGCACCGACCCGGCCCCGCCCTACCGCGCCGCCACCCGCCCCGCCGCGTCGAACTCCCGCAGCGCCTTCGCCACCCGCTCGGACTGCATCCCCGCCGCGAGCGAGCGCGCCAGCGAGGCGGTGCGGGCCGCCTCCCGCTGGTCGCCGAGCCGGCGGTGGGCCTCGGCGAGGCGCACCATCAGCAGCGTCTTGGTGCGGGCCCGTCCCGGTCCGAGACCGGCCACCGCCTCGGCGAGCAGCACCTTGGCGAGCCGGTGCTGGCCGAGCGCCAGCCGCCCCTCCCCCACCATCCCGGAGAGGGCGGCCCGGACCTCCTCGGTGCCGGGCAGGCCGTCCAGTTCGGCGAAGGCCCGGGCGGCGGCGGCCTCGGCCCGTTCGGCCTCGCCCCGGCGGCCGTACGCGCCGGCGAGCCGGCCGTACTGGCGGGCCCG
>NZ_LFVW01000580.1:0-7568 GCF_001182915.1 Kitasatospora sp. MY 5-36 | reverse complement strand
ACAGCGCCGGCTGCACGACGTCGGCGGCCTCGAAGCCGTGCCGGCCCGCCAGAACGTCGTCCAACTGCCAATCCACATAGGGCGCCAGGGCCGCAGCACACTCGGCCAGCCGCGCCGCGAACACCGGCGAAGACTCCGCCAGCTCACGCCCCATCCCGACCCACTGGCTCCCCTGGCCCGGGAAGACGAACACCGTCCGCCCCACCCCACCGGGAGCGAGTCCGCCGGTCACGACACCGGGCGCGGGCTGCCCCGTGGCCACCGCCGCGAGACCCGCCGCGAGCTCACTCCGCTCGCCGCCCAGCACCACCGCACGCTGCTCGAACACCGATCGCGTCGTCGCGAGCGACCACGCCACATCGCCGACCGACAACTCCGGCCGCGCCAGCACGTGTTCACGCAGTCGACCGGCCTGACCGGCCAGCGCCACCGCACTACGACCGGAGACCCGCCACACCGACGTCCCGCCGGTCAGCACCGGAAGCTCCGGGAGCGCCGGAAGCTCCGGGAGCGCCGGCCCGGGCTCGGACGCCGCCTCGACGGCCGCCGGGGCCTCCTCCACGATCACGTGGACGTTGGTGCCGCTGATCCCGAAGGCCGACACGCCCGCCCGGCGCGGCCGCTCGCCCGCCGGCCACTCCACCTGCTCCTGGAGCAGCCGGACGTTGCCCAGGTCCCAATCGACGTGCGAGGACGGCTGCTCGGCGTGCAGGGTCTTCGGCAGCACGCCGTGCCGCAGCGCCATCACCATCTTGATCACACCGGCCACACCGGCGGCCTGCTGGGCGTGCCCGATGTTGGACTTCACCGACCCCAGCCACAGCGGCCGGTCCCCGGCGCGTCCCTGGCCGTAGGTGGCCAGCAGCGCGCCGGCCTCGATCGGGTCGCCGAGCGTGGTGCCGGTGCCGTGTGCCTCGACCGCGTCGACGTCGGACGCCGACAGCTGGGCGTTGGCCAGCGCGGAGAGGATCACGCGCTGCTGCGAGGGGCCGTTGGGCGCGGACAGGCCGTTGGAGGCGCCGTCCTGGTTGACGGCGCTCCCGCGGAGCACGCCGAGCACCTGGTGCCCGTTGCGGCGGGCGTCCGACAGCCGTTCCAGCACCAGCATGCCGACGCCTTCGCCGATGCCCATGCCGTCCGCGCCGTCGCCGAAGGCCTTGCAGCGGCCGTCGGAGGAGAGCGCGCGCAGCCGCGAGAAGCCGACGAACTCGCCGGGGTCGGCCATCACGGTCACACCGCCGGCCAGCGCCACCGTGCACTCGCCCGACCGGAGCGCCTGGGTCGCCTGGTGCAGCGCGACCAGCGAGGAGGAGCACGCGGTGTCCACGGTCATCGCCGGGCCGACCAGGCCCAGGGAGTAGGCGATCCGGCCGGAGAGCACGCTCAGCGCGTTCCCGGTGATCAGGTGGGCCTGTACGCCGGCCTCGTCCCCGACCGCGCCGAAGTAGCCGGACGGGGCCGCGCCGATGAAGACGCCGGTCGCCGAGCCGTGCAGCGTCCGCGGGTCGATGCCGGCCCGCTCGACGGCCTCCCAGGAGTCTCCAGCAGCAGCCGCTGCTGCGGGTCCATGGCGAGGGCCTCGCGCGGGCTGATGCCGAAGAACCCGGCGTCGAACTCCGCGGCCCCGCTGAGGAATCCGCCCTCCACGACGTAGGTCGAGCCCTCGGCGTCGGCGTCCGCGTCGAACAGCGCCTCGGCGTCCCAGCCGCGGTCGGCCGGGAAGCCGCTGATCGCGTCCCCGCCGGCGGCGATCAGGTCCCACAGCTCCTCGGGCGAGCGCACGCCGCCCGGGTAGCGGCAGGCCATGCCGACGATCGCGATCGGCTCCGAGGGCGCGGCGGCCACCGCGACCACCTGGCCCGGGCCCTCCGCCCCGAACAGCGCGGTGAGGATCTCCTCGGCCAGCACGGACGCGCTCGGGTGGTCGAAGACGACGGTGGACGGCAGGCGCAGGCCGCAGGCGCTGTTCAGGCGGTTGCGCAGTTCGACGGCGGTCAGCGAGTCGAAGCCCAGCTCCCGGAAGGCCCGCGTCGCGACGATCTCGTCCGCCGAGTCGTGGCCGAGGACCGCGGCGGCGTGCGAGCGCACCAGCTCCACGACGCTCCGGCGCCGCTCGGCCGCCGACAGGCCGGCCAGCCGCGAGGCGAACTCGCCGCGCTCGTCGGCGGCCGTCGTGGCGGCCGTCTCGGCCCGGGCCTCGGGGATGGTGTCCAGCAGCGGGCGCGGGCGGGCGGCCGTGAAGACCGGCGCGAACTTCTGCCACTCGACGTCCGCGAGGGCGATGAAGGTCTCGTCGTCGGCGAGCACCTCGCCGAGCGCCGTCAACGCTCGCTGGGTGTCGAGGAAGTTCATGCCCTGCCGCAGCAGGCGCTGGGGCGTCACCCGGCCGGGAGCCTGGTCCATCACCGCGTCGACGGCGTCCCAGTCGCGGGTGTTCCACACGCCCCAGGCGATCGAGGTCCCGGGCAGGCCGCGGGCGCGACGGTCCTCGGCGAGGCCGTCCAGGAAGGAGTTGCCGGCCGCGTAGGCGGCGTGGTCGTTGCTGCCCCAGGTCGCCGAGATCGACGAGAAGAGGACGAACTCGTCGAGGCCCAGGCCGGCCGTGGCCTCGTCCAGGTGGACGGCGCCGGCCGCCTTCGCGCCGAGCGCGGCGACCAGGCCTTCGCGGCTGGTGTCCTCCACCCGGGCCAGGTAGGGCGCGTTGGCGGAGTGCAGGACGGTGGACAGGCCGGGGCCGGAGGCCTCGATCCAGGCCACCAGGCCGGTCGCCTGGCCCCGGTCCGCCAGGTCGCAGCTGACGACCTCGACGGCCGAGCCGCCGTTCGCCACGGCGGCGGCCAGCGCCGCCACCCCGGGCGCCGACGGGCCGGAGCGGGAGGTCAGAACCACCCTCGGCGCGCCGTGCTCGGCAAGCCAGGGGCCGATGCAGACGCCGATCGAGCCGGTGCCACCGGTCAGCAGGACGGTGCCGCGCGGCGACCAGCCCTCCGACTCCACACGGCGGGCCTCCGCCCGCACCAGCCGGCGCAGGAACACACCCGACGGCCGCACCGCGACCTGGTCCTCCCGGCCGTCCGCGAACACACCGACCAGACGAGCCGCGGCATCGGCGTCCAGCACCGGCGGCAGGTCGACCAGACCGCCCCACCAGTCCGCGTGCTCCAGGCCCACGGCCCGGCCCAGACCCCAGACCTGGGCCTGCACCGGACTGGTCGTCACCTCGCCGGCGGCCACCTGCACCGCGCCACGGGTCAGCACCCACAGCGGGGCCGTGACCCCGGTCTCGACCAGCACCCGGACCAGGTCGACCGTCCCGGCCAGACCGCCCGGAACCGACGGGTGCTCCGCCAGCGGCGTCTCGTCCAGGGCCAGCAGCGACACCACACCGGCCACGCCCTCGGCCAGTGCCGCGTCGACGTCCTCCGGTCCCGCGACGGCGACGACGCTCGCGCCGCGGGCCGTCAGCGCGTTCGCGACCGCCTCCCGGTCGGGGCCGTCGCCGACCAGCAGCCAGGTCCCCGACGGCGTGGCGGCCCGGTTCGCGTCGGCCGCCTGCCAGACGATCCGGTAGCGCCAGTCGTCCACCGAGGTGTCCGGGCCTGCGGCCTGGACGGAGGCCACGGCGCCGAGCCAGTAGCGCCGGCGCTGGAAGGCGTAGGTGGGCAGGTCCACGACCGTGCCGCCGCCCAGGAGCGCGGCCCAGTCGACGGGGAGGCCCCGTACATAGGCCTCGGCGAGCGAGGTCAGAAGACGCCCGGCGCCGCCCTCCTCGCGCCGCAGGGTGCCGACCACGGCCGAGCCCTCGACGTCCTCGACGACGTCGCCCACCGCGCCGGTCAGCACCGCGTGCGGGGAGACCTCCACGAACGCCCCGTGCCCGGACTCGGCGAGGATGCGGACCGCCCGCTCGAACTCGACGGTCTCACGGAGCGAGGCGTACCAGTAGTCGGGGTCCAGCTCCGGACCGGACAGCCACGCGCCGGTCAGCGCGGAGACCATGGGGATCCGGGCCTCGGTCGGAGCGATGCCCTGGAGAACCGAGAGGATCTCCTCGCGCAGCTCGTCCACGTGCGCGCTGTGCGAGGCGTAGTCCACCGGAATCATCCGGGCACGCGGCGAATCCCCGCAGGAGTCCGCGAGTTCGCGCAGCGCGTCCGCGTCACCGGAGACGACCGTCGCCGACGGACCGTTCACGGCCGCGACCGACAGGCGGGAACCGTACGGGGCGATCCGGGCGCGGACACCCGCCACCGGCTCGGCGATCGACAGCATCCCACCGCGACCAGCAAGGGTCTTCAGCGTCTTGCTCCGCAGAGCCACGACCTTGGCAGCGTCATCGAGGGACAGGATCCCGGCCACAGCGGCGGCAGCGATCTCACCCTGCGAGTGACCGACCACGGCATCGGGAGCGACACCAGCCGCCTCCCAGACCGCAGCCAGCGACACCATCACCGCCCACAGCGCCGGCTGCACCACATCAGCGGCCTCGAAGCCGTGAAGCCCGGCCAGAACGTCGTCCAACTGCCAGTCCACGTACGGAGCGAGAGCCGCAGCGCACTCCGCCAGCTTCGCCGCGAACACCGGCGACGAAGCGGCCAACTCACGCCCCATCCCGACCCACTGGCTCCCCTGCCCCGGGAAGACGAACACCGTCCGCCCCACACCTGCGGCGTCCACCGAGCCCGTGACCACGCCGGGCGCGGGCTGCCCCGCGGCGACGGCCGTCAGCCCCGCGGCGAGTCCGTCCCGGTCCGGGCCGAGCACGACGGCCCGGTGCTCCAGCGCCGACCGCGTCGTGGCCAGCGACCACGCGACGTCGCCGACCGACAACTCCGGCCGCTCCGTCACGTGTTCACGCAGCCGACCCGCCTGACCGGCCAGCGCCGCGGCGCTCTGCCCCGACACCACCCACGCGGGAAGCCCCTCGCCGGACAGGACGCGCGGCGCGGCGCCCGCCACGACCTCCGGACGGCCCGAGCCCGCCGGCGCCTCCTCCAGGATCAGGTGCGCGTTGGTGCCGCTGACGCCGAACGCGGACACGCCCGCGCGGCGCGGCTGCTCGCCCGCCGGCCACGCCACCGCTTCGCTCAGCAGCCGGACGTTGCCCGAGGCCCAGTCCACGTGCGGCGACGGGTTCCCGGCGAAGAGGGTCTTCGGCAGCATGCCGTGCTGCAGCGCCAGCACCATCTTGATCACACCGGCGACGCCGCTCGCGCAGCCGGAGTGGCCGATGTTGGACTTCACCGAGCCCAGCCAGAGCGGCCGGTCGGCGGCGCGGTCCTCGGCCTGCCCGTAGGTGGCGAGCAGCGCCTGCGCCTCGATCGGGTCGCCCAGCGTGGTGCCCGTCCCGTGTGCCTCGACCACGTCCACGTCGGCCGCGGTCAAGCCGGCGTCGGCCAGCGCCGAGTGGATGACGCGGTACTGCGAGGGCCCGTTGGGGGCGGTGATGCCGTTGGAGGCGCCGTCCTGGTTGACGGCGCTGCCGCGGATCACGCCGAGCACCTGGTGGCCGTTGCGGCGGGCGTCGGAGAGGCGCTCCAGCGCGATGATGCCGGCGCCCTCGCCCCAGCCGATGCCGTCGGCCTCGGCGGCGAAGGACTTGCACCGGCCGTCGGCGGCCATGCCGCCCTGCTGGGAGAACTCGATGTACGCGTCGGGCATGACCAGCACCTCGACGCCGCCCGCCAGGGCGAGGGAGCACTCGCCCGAGCGCAGCGAGCGCACCGCGAGGTGGAGTGCCACGAGCGAGGAGGAGCAGGCGGTGTCGATCGTCACGGCGGGGCCGGTCAGGCCCAGCGTGTAGGAGATGCGTCCGGAGACGACGGCGGTCAGGCCGCCGGTCATCTTGTAGCCCTCGGCGCCGCTGCCGTTGCCGCCCACGCCCGAGCCGTACGCGGTGCCGCTGGCGCCGACGAACACGCCGGTGTCGGAGCCCTTCAGGGACATCGGGTCGATGCCGGCCCGCTCGACCGCCTCCCAGGCGGTCTCCAGCAGGATCCGCTGCTGCGGGTCCATCGCGAGGGCCTCGCGCGGGCTGATCCCGAAGAACCCGGGGTCGAAGTCGGCCACGTCGTAGAGGAATCCGCCGACCCGGGCGTACTCCTCGCCGGCGCGCGCGTCCGGGTTGCCGTAGGCGCGCTCCCACTCCGCCCAGCCGCGGTCGGTGGGGAAGCCGCCCATGGCGTCCGTCCCGGCGGAGAGCAGGTCCCAGAACCGGTCGGGGCCGGTGATGCCCCCGGCGTAGCGGCAGCCGAGGCCGACGACGGCGATCGGCTCGCGCTCGCCGGCTTCCAGTTCCTTGACGCGCTCGCGGGTCCGATACAGGTCGGCGGCGAGCTTCTTCAGAGTGTCGAGCAGCTGCTTGTCGCCGCCCGCCGCCTGCGCACCACCGGTCATCACGAAAGCCCCAATTCCTTGTTGATGAAGTCCAGGACCTCGCCGGCGTCGGCGTCGTCCAGTCGCCCGGCCAGGGTCTGCTGCTCCTGCTCGTCCTGCCGTGGTTGCTCGGTGTCGCCCAGCCAGCGGGAGAGCACGTTCCTCAGCCGCAGGGTCACGTCGCGCCGGGCGCCGCTGCCGCCGGGCACCGCCGCGAGCGCGGCCTCCAGGCGGTCGAGCCCGTCGAGCACCGGGTCGGTGCCGGGGGCGGCCCGGGTGTCGTCGGCGGGCGCGGCTCGCAGGCCGAGTTCGCCGTGCAGGTACTCGGCGAGTTCGGCGGGGGTCGGGTGGTCGAAGACGAGGGTGGCGGGCAGCCGCCGCCCGGTGGTGTCGGTGATCCGGTTGCGCAGGTCGACGGCCATCACGGAGTCGAAGCCGAGGTGGCGGAACGGCCGGCCCTTGGGCAGTGCTCCGGCGGTGTGGCCGAGGACGGCGGCGGCCTGGTCGCAGACGATCTCCACGAGTCGGCGCAGCTGCTCCGCGTGGGGCAGGCCGGCGAGTCGGTCGGCCAGGCCGGTGCCGTCCGGTGCGCCGCTCCCGGTGCCGGGGCCGGAGTCCGCGGGTTCCGGTCGGGTCCCGGCGTCGGGCAGGTCGGCGAGGAGGCGGCTGGGACGGCGCAGGGTGAACGTCGGGCCGAACACCGACCAGTCGATGTCCGCGACGGTGACGGCGTCCTCTCCTCCGTCCAGGGCCTGGCCGAGGGCGCGGACGGCGAGTTCGGGCGCCATGGCCCGGACGCCGTAGCGGGTCAGCCGGGTGGTCACGCTGCCGCCGCCCATGCCGCCGCCGTCCCACAGGCCCCAGGAGAGCGTGGTGGCGGGGCGGCCGGCGGCGCGGCGTTCGGCGGCGAGGCCGTCGAGGTAGCCGTTGGCGGCGGCGTAGCCGGCCTGGTCGCTGCCGCCCCAGACGGCGGCGCCGGAGGAGAACAGCACGAAGTCGTCGAGGCCGCGGTCGGCGGTCAGCTCGTCGAGCCAGCGGGCGCCGCCCGCCTTGGGGGCGCACACCTCGGCCAGCCCGGCCGCGGTGGTCTCGCCGACGGTGCCGCCCTGGCCGACGCCCGCGGTGTGCAGCACCGTGGACAGGGCCGGGCCGCCGGTGGCGTCGATCCGGGCCAGCAGGGCGGCGACCTCGGC
>NZ_LFVW01000579.1:0-7337 GCF_001182915.1 Kitasatospora sp. MY 5-36 | reverse complement strand
GGCCGGGTCCGCGGCGCGCGTCGGCGGGCGGGCACGGCCGCCCCGGGAACCCGCGGCGCAGGCCCGCGAGCCCCGCCGGGGGACTCCCCGAGGAAGGACGTACCCGCCATGGAGGCATCGGCACAGATCGGCGTGACGGGGCTCGCGGTGATGGGCCGCAACCTGGCGCGGAACTTCGCCCGCAACGGCTACACGGTCGCGGTGCACAACCGGAGCGAGGGCCGGACCAAGTCCCTGGTCGAGGAGTTCGGCCACGAGGGCGCGTTCGTCCCGGCGTGGTCGCCGCAGGAGCTGGTGGCCGCGCTGGAGCGCCCCCGCCGGCTGCTGATCATGGTGAAGGCCGGCCGGGCCACCGACGAGGTCATCGAGGAGTTCGCCCCGCTGCTGGAGGCGGGCGACATGCTCATCGACGGTGGCAACGCCCACTTCGCCGACACCCGCCGCCGGGAGCGGGCGCTGCGCGAGCGCGGCATCCACTTCGTCGGGACCGGCGTCTCCGGCGGGGAGGAGGGCGCGCTGCACGGCCCCTCGGTGATGCCCGGCGGCTCCGCCGAGTCCTACGCCGTGCTCGGCCCGATGCTGGAGCGGATCAGCGCCCACGTGGACGGAGACCCGTGCTGCACCCACATCGGCACCGACGGGGCCGGCCACTTCGTGAAGATGGTGCACAACGGCATCGAGTACGCCGACATGCAGCTCATCGCCGAGGCCTACCACCTGCTGCGGGAGGTCGGCGGGTACGCCCCCGCCGAGATCGCCGAGACCTTCCGGCGCTGGAACGAGGGGCGGCTCGACTCCTACCTGATCGAGATCACCGCCGAGGTGCTCGCCCACACCGACGCCGCCACCGGCGAGCCCTTCGTCGACGTCGTCCAGGACGCCGCGGAGCAGAAGGGCACCGGACGCTGGACCGTCCAGACCGCCCTCGACCTCGGCTCCCCGGTCACCGCCATCGCCCAGGCCACCTTCGCCCGGGTCGCCTCCGCCCGGGCCGAGCTGCGGGCGGCCTACCGGCCGCTGCCCGGGGGCGGCCGGCAGGAGTTGCGCCCGCACGAGGCCGAGCGCTTCACCCGGGACGTCGAGCAGGCCCTCTACGCGTCCAAGGTCATCGCCTACGACCAGGGCTGGACGATGATCCGCGACGCCGCGGCCGAGTACGGCTGGGACATCGACCTGGGGGCGGTGGCGAGGATCTGGCGCGGCGGCTGCATCATCCGCGCCGCGTTCCTCGACCGGATCCGTGCCGCCCACGCGGCCAACCCCGACCTGGTCAGCCTGCTCGCCGAGGAGGAGTTCGCGGCCGAGGTCTCCGACGCCCAGGCGGCCTGGCGCACGGTGGTGGCCGGCGCGGCCCAGCACGGCATCCCGGTGCCGGCCTTCTCCGCCGCGCTCGCCTCCTACGACACCCTGCGCAGCCCGCACCTGCCCGCCGCGCTGATCCAGGGGCAGCGCGACTTCTTCGGCGCCCACACCTACCGCCGCACCGACCGCCCGGGCAGCTTCCACACCCTCTGGGCCGAGCCCGGCCGCCCCGAGGTGCGGACGGACGGCGGGACGGCGTAGCCGGACGGCCCCGGCGCCCCGGGGGCGGGCGTCAGGGCCTCGCCGGGGCGGGCCTCAGGGCTTCTCCGAGACGGTCTTCCGCTCCGCCGCCCGCTCGATCTCCGCGAGCATGTCGCGCGGGAACCAGAGGCTGCTCGCGCCCGCGAGGGCGACGGCCGCCGCGCCGACCAGCACCGGCACGATGCCGACCCGGGAGGCGAGCCACCCGCCGACGAAGGCGCCGACGGGCAGGGTGGCGGTCAGCACGGCCTGGAGGAAGGCGTTGACGCGGCCCAGCAGGTGGGCGGGGGTGACGAGTTGGCGCCCGGTGGTCATGGCGATCGACCAGATGGTGGCCATCAGTCCGAACAGCAGCTGGTACAGGACCAGCACGGCGAAGGACAGCCCCAGGGACGCCGCCGGGATGAGGAAGAGGGCGGCGCCCGCGCCCACGGCGCACAGCCGGATGGCCCGGGCCATGCCCAGCGCCCGGGTCACCGAGGTCGCGACCAGCACGCCGGTGCCCATGCCGACGGCGTACGCCGCGTAGACCGTGCCGAGCTGCCACGGGGGCAGCTGCAGCTCCCGGTCGGCGTACAGGACGAACAGGCCGCCGCCGGCCCCGCCGCCGAGGTTGAGCCCGGCCGCGGCCAGCGCCTGGCGGCGCAGCAGGGTCTCGCGCCGGATGACCGCGAGGCCCTCCCGCAGGGCGTCGAGGCGGGAGCGCGCGCCGCTGCCCGCCTCCTGTGCGGACCGGTTCAGCGCGGCCGGCAGCGCGAGGAACAGGGCCCCGCCGACGAGGTAGGCGGCGCACTCGACCAGCAGCGCCGAGGCCGGGTCGATCAGGCCGATCAGGATGCCGCCGAGCGCCGGCCCACCGATCAGGCCGATGGTCCGGGCCCCGGTGAGCGAGGAGTTGGCCGGCAGCAGGCGGTCCGGGGGCACCAGGCGGGGCAGACAGGACTGCAGCGCGACGCCCTGCGCGGAGTTCAGTGCCCCGGAGGCGGCGGCCGCGGCGAACAGGTGCGGCCAGGTCAGGCCGTCCAGCGCGGCGGCGAGCGGCACGCTGCCGATGGCGGGGACCTGCAGCCAGGACACCGCTACCAGCATCCGCCGCAGCCGGGCCCGGTCGACGGCCACGCCGATCAGCGGGCTGAGCAGGACGCCGGGCAGGTAGGTCATCGCCATCAGCGCCGAGGCGCCGAGCGGGCCGGCGTGCAGGTGGGCGATGGCCAGCAGCGGCAGCGCCAGCGCGGTGACCTGACGCCCCACCGAGCTGGTCATCTGCTCCGTGACCAGCAGCAGCAGCGGCCGGTGTCGGCGCAGCGGTACGGATTCCGGGGCCTTGGCCTTGGCCGGGGTCGCGGGCGGGGTCGCGGGCGGGCCGGACTCCGGGGGTATGGACGACTCCTCGGCCGTGGAGGATCCCATGTATCAAACTCCTGTGTCGGGTACGGTCCGGTGGCGGATGCGGGGCGGGAGCGTCACCGCCCAGCCCCGGGTGACGAGCACGAGGCCTCGGACGCCGGCACGGACACCGCCTCACGGCCCGTACTGCTGGGGTCGTCCAGGGCGGTGGGGGTCAGGCAGGCCCGGAAGGTGGCCACCAGGTCGGGGTGGTCCAGGGCGAAGCGGGCCGAGGCGTCCGGGTCGCGGCGGTCGCGGACCTGGAGGACGTCCAGTCCCCGGATGCGCAGGCCCCACGTGCTCTCGGCAGCCCGTGGCGGGGAGTCACGGAAGTAGTCCATGCCGATGATGTTGTCGACCGTGATGAGGTCGAGCAACTTGTGCTGGTGGACGAGCCGTTCGGTCTCGGACTACGCCCGGCTCGCGGCCGTGGAGAAGGCGTACGACCCGGCCGACGTCCTGCGCGGCAACCTGAGCGTCCGACCCGAGGAGGGGTAGGTGTACGCGGTGGCGGTCCGGGCCCGGGCTCAGTTCGGCGCGGAACCGCCCGGCCCGGCGACCAGCCAGTGCGCGGGCAGCTCGATCCGGGTGCCGTCGGCGGCGGACTCCGTGGTGGCCAGCGGCAGTTCGCCGGTGGCGAGGACGTCGAGGCCGGCCGCGCGGAACAGCTCCGGGAAGACCGCGTCGGCGACCTCGGCGGGGGCGAGCCCGTGCGAGAACACCGGGCGCAGCTTCGGCGGCGGACCGTCCGGGGCGTGGACGAGCTCGCCCAGCACGCCCTTGGCCGCCTCGGCGAGCTCGAACACGAAGGCCCGGCCGCGGTCCCCGAGCAGGATGCGAATGGCCTCGACCACCCGTGGGCGGTCGGCCGGCTCGCTCTGGTGGATCACCCCGCGCACGTACACGTTGGCGTCGCCGAGGCGCTGGTGGAGCGCCCGGACGGCCTCGGGGTCGGTGGCGTCCAACCGGGTGAACTCGGCCCGCCCGGCCGGGTCGCAGCGCCGGGCGAGGTCCAGCGCGGCGGCGGACAGGTCGACCCCGAGGGCGAGCGGGAAGCGCTCGGCGAGGAAGCGGGTCTGGGTGCCGTTGCCGCAGCCCAGGTCGACGATGGGCAGCGCGGGGTCCGCCAGGTGCGGGCGGAGCAGCGTGAGGTGGCGTTCGGCGCTGCGGGCCGGCTCCGCGTCCCAGATCACCCCGCCCGGTTCCTCGGGCGCGTCGCGCCAGAAGCCCTCCCAGGCGTCCAGGTACCGACTCGTCACGCTCATGGCGGAGGCCTCCGGGTGGTGCGCGGGGTGTCTGGCTCGTGTCTATCGGTACCCGGCCGGGGCGGCAAGCGGGTACCGGCGGGCGGCGGCGGGCGCGCGCGGTCGGCGTGCGGGGGGCGCGTACGGCGGCGCGCGGGATCGGCTCGCGAGGTCGGCCCGCAGGGTCAGCCCGCGGCGCGCTCCTGGCGCAGCAGGTAGAGGCCGGAGGCGGCGGCGAGCACCGCCATGCAGGCGGCGAAGACCAGGCCCGCGTGGGTCAGGCCGAGCGGCCCGGTCAGCAGGCCCACCCCGATGACCGGGATCGAGATGCCGAAGTAGGCGACCACGAACAGCGCCGAGAGGGCGCCACCGCGGTGCTCGGGGGGAGCGGCCGCGGCCACCTCGCCCACCGCCCCGCGCAGGCCCATGCCCTGCCCGGCGCCGCCCGCCAGGGCGCTGAGCACCAGCGGCGGCAGGCTCTCCCAGGCGAGCGAGGCGGCCAGCAGGGCCATCCCGGCGATCAGCACCAGGCAGCCCAGCGGCACCGCCCGGGCGGTGCCCAGCCGGGGCACCAGGAGCTGGCCGAGGGTGGAGGCGAGGAAGGCCGTGAAGACGACCAGGCCGACCACCGCGCGGTTGTGGACGCCCAGACCGGTGGCGAGGAAGGCGGGACTGACCGAGGTGAACAGGCCCAGCAGGGAGAAGCCGGCGAACGCGGCGATCCCGGCCGGCACGAACACCCGGCGGACCTCCGGTGGCAGCGCCGGCCGGTCGGGCCGGGCCGTGCGCAGCGGACGGGCCCCGGCGACCGTCTCCGGGAGCATCCAGGTGAGGGCGAAGGAGACCGCGAGCAGCCCCAGGTGCACGACGAACGGCAGCACCAGCGGGCACGGGGCGTACTGCGAGAGCAGGCCCGACAGCAGCGGCCCGCAGCCGAGCCCGCCCATGTTGGCGGCGGTCGCGACGAAGCCCGCGCGGGCCTGGTGCCCGGGCGGGGCGAGCTCCAGCACGTACGCCGTCCCGGTGCCGGTGAACAGCCCCGCCGAGAACCCGGACAGCAGCCGGCCCAGGCAGAGCAGGGCGACGCTGTCCGCGGTCAGGAAGACCACGGCGCTGGCGGCCGAGCAGACCAGCCCGCAGAGCAGCACGGGCCGGCGCCCGACGGCGTCCGAGACGTTGCCGATCAGCAGCAGGACGCCGATGACCCCGAAGGCGTACACCGCGAACACGACCGTCACCGTCAGCTCGGAGAAGCCGAGCTTCTCCTGGTACAGGCCGTAGAGCGGGGTGGGCAGCGTGGTGCCCGCCATGCAGACGGCGAACGCGGCGGCGGCGACGAGGTGGCCCACCCGGGCCGGACCAGGCCCGGCGGTCCGACGATCGGTCATTCGCCCACGATAGGCGCGCACCCGGGAGGGGGGCCGTGCCGTGCGGGGGAGCGCTGCGCCGAATGGCCGTCCGGCCGTGCTCGGCGGCTATCGGGCGCGGGAGGGCAGGGTCAGCGGTCCGGGTGCCAGGTGGATTCGAGGGCGATGGTGCCGTCCGGCCGGGGCACGGGGTGCCAGCGGGCGCGCAGACCGGCCGGACGGGCGGCCGGCCGGGGCGCGCCCAGGGCACCGAGCACGGTGCTGTCGAGCGGGCTGGCGGCCAGCCGGTCCAGCACCCGCGCGCAGGCGCCGCGCAGGCCGTGGCCGTGGCGGCGCGCGTCGGGGACGTCGGAATGGAAGGCAGCGAGGACGGACATGCGGCTCACCTCCGGAGCGACCTGCGGGTCGTGCAGGCGTGGTCCGTCCAGCTTCGGGCCGTCCGGGGGCACCGGGCCCCGGATTGACGGGCTATTGACGGCTGCCGACACTCCGCTGACGAACTGCTGACGCGGAGGCGGTCTCCGCGCCCGCCGCCGTTGGTCCCCGCGCCCGCTCGGCGGCGGTCCGCCCGGTGGCGGGACGCGGGGTCAGCCCGTCGCCTGCCCGGCCTCGCCCTGGTGCATCCAGGCGATGACGTCCAGCACCCGCAGCACGCCGATGTCCTCGCCGATCCCGGCCTCCGTGCGGAGCTCCGCCAGCCGGGCGCGGAACGCCCCGCCGTCCGCGCGCAGGGCGTCGGCCAGCGCGGACCAGAAGGTGGTGTCGACCTTCGGCCGCCGGAAGAGCGCCTTCACCCGGATGTCGTAGACGGGTATCAGGTGCGGCCGCTTGCGGGCCAGCAGCTTGCCCGCGACGACGGGGCCGACGCCGTCCGGCTTGCCCGGGTACGCGGCGCGGGGGTTCGCCAGCCGGTCCCACAGCTCGGCGGCCGGCCCGCCGGGGGCGATCAGCGGGGCACTGGCCGGGTCCTCCAGCCGGGCGTCGCGGGGGATCGCGGACAGCAGCCGGCCCCAGTGCCCGTCGGGGTCGGTGAGCAGCTCGACGGCTCCGTGCGGCTCGACCGAGACGCTCAGCATGGTGATCGCGAG
This sequence comes from Kitasatospora sp. MY 5-36, assembly GCF_001182915.1. Lineage (NCBI taxonomy): Bacteria > Bacillati > Actinomycetota > Actinomycetes > Kitasatosporales > Streptomycetaceae > Kitasatospora > Kitasatospora sp. MY 5-36. The sequence goes on along the minus strand of NZ_LFVW01000579.1, from coordinate 689 downwards.
CAGGTCGTCGGCGGTGAAGGCGTCCGCCGTCTCCGGGCGGTCGCCGCCGCCGGCGAGCCGCTCGAAGTGGGCGCCCGTGTAGTAGTGGTCGCCCTTCGCCCGCAGCCGGGTGAAGTAGGCACGCAGCAGCCGGACCGAGGCCCCGGTGTCCCCGTACACCGGGGGAATCCACAGCGCCGTCATGAGGGACCCCCTTCGAATCCGTGCGTCCGGGGGCAGTGTGGCAGAGGGGTCCGACAATCCGGTCCGGAGGCCGCTGAACCGGGCCGGTGCCGGGGGCCGTAGGACCGTAGTGGGCGCGCAGCGGTGCGTCCGCGAAGCGGCGGGCGCGTCCGCGAGGAACCCGGGAGGAAGTGGATGCAGTCCCGACGCGACCAGGTGCGGGCGCACCCGGTCGTGCTGACGAGGCCGGTCCCGGATGTGTTGCGGGTGGAGCCCGAGGCACCGGACACCCCCACCCGGCGCACCACCCGGGGCGCCACGACGGGCCCGGCGGAGGAGGAGTGATGGGCGCTGTGGAGGCCCCGGAGGCGGTCGGCGCCTCGACGCTGCGGGCGCTCGGCGCGCACTACGTGATCGCACCGCCCGGCGCGGAGGCCGACGGACTGGCCGAGGCGCTGGCGCCCGTACGCGCTCAGCCGGGGGCGCTGCTGCTGCTCGCCGCCGCCGAGGACGCGGCGCCCGTCCTG